>CAUSUG010000092.1:0-7837 GCA_963534765.1 uncultured Oribacterium sp. | reverse complement strand
CCTTAATTATCCTAATGTTTTTAAGAATTTACAATAACCCAGAAACAAGTTGAGTGACAAAGCTAAGCCTCTAAAGCCTTCCATCGTTCTAAGCTTTAAGAAATAGAAGGAGTGATAGGAGCTTATAAATCTATGAGGAGTGATAAGATGAACATACTGAATCGAAACAATACGCAAAAGCTTTCTTTTATGAAAGGAGCTCTTCTTTCTTTCCTCTTTCTTTGCTTTTTCGCCCTTCTCCCTTTATTCGGAGTAAGAAATAGCTTTGCGGAGGAGCATCATTTGAAGTCCTACTATAGTTTGTACGGAGCGGATACCGGCTTCCAAAGCTACAGTAACGATAGCCAACGGCAGATGAAGTCCGGAAATTATCCCACCGCAGTAAAGATTCTTTTAAAGCATCAGCCGGAGGGAAGTACCGGTACCATTCAGTATCAGGTCAACATTTCCGGTAGCGGCTGGAGTAAAACCTATGAGAATGGACAGGTCGCCGGAGAAGGGCAGAGCATGCCTTTAGAGGGAATCCGCGTTTTCCTAAACGGCAGTTTAAAGGATCAGTATGATGTGTACTATAAAACCGCTGTACTGGGCACCTGGCAGGATTGGGCGAAAAACGGAGAAGACAGCGGAAAAATCGGTGTAGGAATGCACATTGACGGTATTTTAGTCACTGTGGTAGCAAAGGGGGAAAGCCCCAGAGAGGAACAGCCGGAGCAGAGCCATAAGGTCTCCAAGAGCAATGTGGACGCTTCCAAGCCCATGGTTGCCCTGACCTTTGATGACGGTCCCGGAAAATATGAAGACCGTATTCTGGCAGCCTTCCAAAAGTATGGCGGAAAAGGTACCTTCTTCTTCGTAGGAACCCAGGCAGAAAAATATCCTTCCGTAGTGAAGCGTGTGGCAGAGGCAGGACATGAAGTTGGTAACCACAGCTATAAGCATGAGAATCTTCCAAAGCTTTCTCAGGCAGGAGCAAGCCAGTCCCTGGCAAAGACCAACGAAATTTTAAGAAAACTTTCCGGTCAATCCGTTTCTCTGGTTCGCCCTCCCTACGGAGCTACCTCCGCCAGCGTTAAGGCCGCTTTACAAAGCCAGGGACAGCCTTCCATTCTTTGGAGTATTGATACCCTGGACTGGAAAACCAGAAACTCCAAAAGTACCATTAACACCGTATTACAGCACGTAAAGGACGGAGATGTTATCCTGATGCATTCCATCTATTCCCAAAGTGCCGATGCGGCAGAGGTACTGATTCCCGCCTTACAGGAAAGAGGCTTCCAGCTGGTAACCGTATCCGAGCTGGCGAAGGCAAAGGGCGTAGACCTGCAGGCAGGACACAACTACGGCTCCTTCCATAAGAAAGGCTAATGTTCAAAGAAAAAAGAATATAAAAAAGAGCTGAATCAGTAAAGACATCAGAAGGCTTTTCAGCAAAATAACTTCGGAATAAGGGGTAATCTGAGCCCGCGGGTTCTTGGCTTTTGTTTTATAAAAGCTTAGAACCCCTGCGAGGCGAGGTTAGCGGGAGCGTGCCCCTGTTTCGAAGTTATTTTGTATTGAAAAGCTAAAATAATAGTCTTTATTCAGCTCTTTTTATTTCCTTTTTTTCATTTACCTCATCTTCCCATAAGAAGGTTCTTCCGTACTGCCTCCAGGAAGTCCCTGCAGGACTCGCTGCAGCTGTCCTTATCTACGGGAATTAGCGCATTGCCACCGATATCCAAAAGATACAACGTCTCCATATCTATGATGTTTTTCAGCTCTTCATAGTACACAATCATACTGCTGCGTTCCGTCTTCATCAAAAAGTAGTTTTTATAGAAGGCGATGCTTACCGGTAAATTCAGCTTTTTATTGGAAGACCGATACAGATTCTGAAGTTGTCCCTTATAAAGATAAAACAGCAAAAATGGAACAAGAACCATAAGAATTACCATGCAAATGGCAAAAAAGCTATTTCCCATCCAATACTGAGTAAATGCCAAAAGGCCTAGAGCAAACCAAAAGATAAAAACCAATCCCCAGATTTTCTTCTTATAATAGGACATCATGAAACGAATAAACTTCTCTTCACCGGGCAGATACCCTGCGGTATATTCCGGAATCTTATCCCCTGCGCGGCGATAACGATGAAGCTCTTCCGTAGTCCATCTTCCGTTTTTCAGACCATCTACGTCCTGCTCTGAAGAAGTATTCTTCTGTCCTGCCTCGGTGATTCCTTCCTTGTTCTGTCCTCTTCTATCTTCAGAAAATTCTTCTTGATTTTTAGCCCTAAGCTTCTCGGATTCTTCTTCGATAAGATGGTACTGCTCCTCCTTGGATCTTCTGGCATTCCATCTGGCTAAGTCTTCGGAAAGCCCCACCAGCTCTTCTTCCATGTCTTTACTTTCTTCTGCTGCCATGCTTTTTCCTTTCTGTTCCTGCTGTCTTTTTCTTTGCTCCTTTTCGCACGGAAAATCCGAAACTTCCCAAGACTTTTCCAAGACCGAAATATTGTCCGTGGGAATAAGCCAAAAGCTTTGCCTTTTCCAGTTGCAAGCGTTTCTTTTCATCCAATAGGGAAGAGTCTACATGAACCGCCAGGATTTCCGCCAAAAACAGGTCGTGACTTCCCAGCTCCAATACCTGCTTTACTTTACATTCCATATTTACCGGGCACTCTGAAATCATGGGAACGGAAAGCATTTTCCCCTCTTCCTGATGCAAATGCAGTTTTTCCCACTTATTGATGTCTCTTCCGGAACGTACACCGGCCTCATCCGTTTCCCGTACCAAATCTTCCGTAGGAAGATTTACTACAAACTCTCCGGTTTCCATCAACATAGCATGGGAGTAGCGCTCCTTTCGAACGGAAATGGAGAGCATAGCCGGTGTGGAGCAGACTGTTCCTGCCCAGGCCACCGTAAGCATGTTGCTTTCCCCTTTTTTATTTTGACAAGTCACCAGCACAGGAGGCACCGGATACAGCATATTTCCGGGCTTCCACATTTCCTTGGCCATAGAGCTTCCTTTCTTCCAAAACAATACAATTCATTGTATCGAGATTAGGATGGAAATTCCTCTTTATACGATGGGGGGATGATCCAAATAGGGGCCCACAAAAGCCAGGAAAAAGCTGAGAATTGCCGCTCCGAACAACATTGTCAGAACAATTCCCACCACAATGGCAATCAGCTGGGCTCTGGCAAAGTTTCGAATATTCTTATTCTTCGTAGCTCCGAGACTCATAATAACCACCACAATAAGTCCTACCAGAGGAATTGCAAAAACCACCTGATAGAGGAAGAAGTGAAGTGCCGGTACCACCTTAAGCTCCTCAGGCAGGTCTTCCTCGGAAATATCCCATGGGCCCGGCTTTCTTTCCAAAGTATCTCTGCTGTACTGTTTTTCTACGCTCTGCTGCTCTCCGCCTACAGTGCCGTTATTGTTCTCATATCCCTGCTCTTCCATAGTGCCTCCTTTATACTGTCCTTTTCCAATCCTTCTCCAACCCTTTGTTTATACCATGAATCGACTTTCGGTGGCAAGAAAAAGGCGATCTCCCGACAGACAAAGGAACTAAATACAGGCACAGGCCGAATCCGATACAGCATCCTTAGAAGCGGAAAACCATCGTTTGCTTTCTGAATTTGTGCATTATATAATAGAAAGAAAAATTTGAAAGGAGAATATGCTATGTCTTGTACAACAATTTTGGTTGGTAAGGATGCCAGCTACGACGGTTCCACCATGATCGCCCGTAATATGGATTCCGGTTCCGGAGAGTATACTCTGAAGAAAATGATTTCCGTTTCCGGAAAAAATCCTCCCAAGAAATACCGTTCCGTGCTTTCTCATGTGGAGATTCCATTACCGGACAAGGCGCTGGATTACATTTGCTTCCCCAATGCCTTAAACGATAGCGGTATCTGGGCAGGCGCCGGCACCAACAGTGCCAATGTCTCCGTTTCCGCTACGGAAACCATTACCAGTAATGAGCTGGTGCTGGCAGCGGATCCTTTGGTAGTGCTTCATAAGGAAGGCAGGACGGAAATTCCCGGAGGCATCGGAGAAGAAGATATGGTAAGCTTACTGCTGCCCTATATTCATTCCGCAAGAGAAGGAGTGCTTCGTCTCGGAGAGCTTTTGGAAAAGTACGGCACCTATGAGATGAACGGAATCGCTTTCTCCGATACCAAGGAGATTTGGTGGCTGGAAACCATCGGCGGACATCATTTTATCGCCAAAAGAGTTCCGGATGATTCCTATGTGATGATGGCTAACCAGCAGGGCATCGACTCCTTCGATTTAAAGGATGCCTTCGGAAAGCAGGAATCCCATATCTGCTCCAAGGATTTAAGAGAATTTATCGCAGAGCATCATTTGAATCTTTCCTACGAAGAAGAGTTCAATCCCAGAGACGCCTTCGGCAGTCACTCCGATGCGGACCATGTGTATAACACCCCCAGAACCTGGTATATGCTGAAGACCTTGAATCCCCACTGCTTCCGTTATGAAGGGGAAAATGCGGATTTCACCCCGGATTCCGACGACATCCCCTGGAGCATGGTGCCGGAAAAGAAGATCAGTCCCATGGATGTAAAATACGTGCTCTCCTCTCATTTCCAAGGCACCAAATATGACTGCTACGGAAAATACGGTGATACGAGCCATGTGGGACAGTTCCGTCCCATCGGTATTGAGCGTACCTGTTTCCTGTCTCTCCACCAGAATAAAGAAGAAAAGATTAAGGACTTGGAGTGCATCACCTGGCTTGCCTTCGGAAGCAATGTCTTCAATGCCCTGATTCCCCTCTTCTCCTCCGTTGGCAAGATTCCCGCTTACTTCAGCACCACCAAGAAGGAAGTCAGCACCGACAGCTTTTATTGGAATAACCGCTTAATCGGCGCTTTAGCAAATGCTTCCTACGCCATCAGCCGTTTCCATGTGGAGCGCTATCAGAACTCTGTACAGGCCAAGTGCTATCAGCTGATTCTGGAGTGCAAGAAGGAGATTGCACAGAAAAAGAGAAGCCAGGAAGAAATTCGAGCAATGCTGGAAGAATGCAATGAAAAGATTGCCCGTTGCGCAAAGCAGGAAACCGCCGTTCTTTTAGATAAGGTATTGTTTGAAGCCAGCAGCGTGATGAAAAACTCCTATTCCCGCTCCGATGCATAGAGCACCGTGAAAGGCGGCATAACGCTCTGCCAATCAAAAGCATTTTTCACCAAAGGGCAGTGTCCCGAATCAAAAGGCACTGCCCTACAATAAAGCACAATGCCCTATAATAAAGCACAATCCCCCATAATAAGAATTCCCCATTATAGAAAGAGGTGTATTTATGACAACATTGATTTCCGCGGAAGATACTTGGGCGCTATGGACGATTCTGTCCCTTAGCGTAGCCATCTCTATCTACCTGGAACAAAAATATGTCTGGGCCAACAAGATTACCGGTTGTATCTTAGCCACAATCTTTACTTTGGTACTGGCAAACCTGAACATCATTCCTACAGAATCACCGGTATATGATGCGGTATGGAGCTATGTGGTTCCCCTGGCGGTGCCCCTGCTTCTCTTCAATGCCAATGTAAAAAAGATTTTAAAAGAATCCGGCAGAATGCTGGCCATCTACCTTCTGAGCAGTGCCGGAACTCTCTTGGGGGGCTTTGTCGCTTACTTTAGCTTGAAAAATGCTATCCCCAAGCTCAACGATATTATCCCTATGTTCGTAGGAACCTATACCGGTGGCGCAGTAAACTTCGTAGCCATGTCCGAGCAGTATGCTGTCCCGGGAAAAACCGTTTCCGCTGCCATCGTTGCAGATAATCTTTTGATGGCGCTTTATGTTTTTGTTCTTATTTCCCTGCCATCCATGGCCATCATCAAAAAGCTGTATAAGCAGCCCTATGAGGATGCCCTCTTGGCACAATCCGAAGAGGACCGGGACAAAAACAAAACCATGGCAGCGAAGTTTTGGGGGGCAAAAAGCATTTCCCTAAAGGATATTGCCTTTGCGGTAGGGATTGCCTTTACCATCGTAACTGTTTCCACCAAGCTCTCCGGCGTCATCAGCGGTTTCTTCTCCGGAAAAGACGCCTTCAGTCAGTTTATGGGCGGTTTCTTCGGGAACAAATACCTGCTGATTACCACCATTACCATGATGATTGCCTCTTTCTTCCCGAAGCAAATGTCTTCCGTGAAGGGCTCTCAGGAAATCGGTACCTTCCTGATTTACCTCTTCTTTGCGGTAATCGGTGCCCCTGCCTCCATTCTTTTGATTATTAAAGAATCCCCTCTGCTTTTGGTTCTGGCTCTGATTATGGTGGCGGTAAATATGATTGTTTCCCTGATTTTCGGAAAAATCTTTAAGTTCTCCATCGAAGAAATCATCATTGCCTCCAATGCCAATATCGGCGGCCCAACCACAGCGGCGGCCATGGCGGTTTCCAAGGGCTGGACAGAGCTGATTATCCCGGGACTTTTGATCGGAACCCTGGGCTATGTGATTGGAAATTATCTGGGCATCTTTGTGGGGATGGTTTTGCATTAAACGAAATCTCATCGGCTTTACAAAAGAATCTCATTCTGCGTAAAGCACAAAAAAAGCAGAAGAACAAAACGTAAAGAAAGCAGAAGAAACAGAAGAAAAAAGAAGAAAAAAGAAGAAAAAAGAGGCTTGCAAAAAATCAAATATGTCTCCTATACAACATGAAGACTATGGATATCTTGATTTTTTGTAGGCCCTTTTTCTAGTTCAGTAGCCAATCAATTAAGCTTACAACATGAATTCCCTCATATTCCTCATCCAATGCTTTGTCTAAAGTAATCACCATTTTTGTATAATTATCGGGAATTTGCTGTAAAGGCTTCAATTCTCTGTTTCTTACCGTCTCCTCCAGCATGCTCTCCGTAACTTGTACATAAAGCTTTTCATTGGCCTTTGTAGCAACAAAATCAAGCTCCAAACTAGCTATTTTTCCAATAGCAACATCATAGCCTCGGCGCAATAATTCAAAATACACTATATTTTCCAAGCTATGTCCCCTATCTCTATCCCGAAAACCTAAGAGATAATTTCTTAATCCGATATCCACGATGTAATATTTCCCCAGAGTTCTCAAATACTCCTTCCCCTTAATATCAAAGCGCTTGACTTCGTAGAACATAAAGGATTCTTTTAAAGTGCTTACATAAGTTGCTATAGTTTGGGTTGCCGGCCTCCCCTGCCTCTCACGATTTTCCAGCAAATTTTCCGATACCAGAGTATTGCTCACGGAATTTAAGGATGTAGTGTTGCCGATATTATCAGCTAAAAATAGTATGATTTTTCTAAGAAGCTCCGCATCCGTAATCTGCCGCTGTCCTCTTCTTTTTTCCCGTTCTAAGATGTCTCGAAGCACCACCGTTGAATAGATACCGTCCAGCACAGTCATCACTCTATCTTGCTCCAAGCCAAAATCTGCAATTCCGGGCATTCCGCCATAGCGCATGTAAGCATCAAGTAAATCTCTTGTTTCTGCGATTTCTCCATCTTCCTTCCAGGCACGTTTTTTTGTTTCCCCAATAGGAGTCTGATAGTCTTTCAAAATATAACCATGAAAGTCTATGAATTCCTTAAAGGACAACGGATACATTTTCACTTCTATATATCTTCCGGCCAAGTAGGTGGAATACTCCGAAGACAAAAGATAGGAATTCGATCCTGTAATATAAATATCGCAGTTAAAATCTACGCGAAAGGAATTAATCGCATTTTCCCATTGATGAATTCTTTGTAATTCATCAAAAAACAAATAAGTTCTTTGATTCTTCGAAATCTTTTTTTTCACATAAGCATATAAATCCTGTCTCTTAT
>CAUSUG010000091.1:0-7887 GCA_963534765.1 uncultured Oribacterium sp. | reverse complement strand
ATATTAAAGAAACTTCATTTCCTTCCTATATCAAACATTTCAGTCATTTCCAATGATTATTCTTAAAGTTTTCTTTTCTAGTTCTCTTTCAAGCTTTCATTTTCTTACTGATCCAATCCTAATAGATACAGAATCAAAGCCATACGCATCTGCTTTCCGCAGAGAGTCTGATAGAAATACTTAGCTCTTTCGTCCTGATCAATTGCCACGGAAATCTCATTTACACGGGGAAGGGGATGAAGAATCGCCATATCCTTCTTGGCATTTTCCAGCTTTTCCTTGGTCAGGATGTAAATGTCCTTCAAACGAAGATAATCTTCCTCGTTAAAGAAACGCTCCTTCTGCACTCTGGTCATGTAAAGAATATCCAGCTCAGGAATGGAGCCCTCTAAGTCAGTGGTTTGAATGAATTCCGCTCCTTCTTCCTTCAGCTTTTCAATTTCGTACTCCGGCAGCTGCAATTCCTCCGGAGAAATCAGAATATAGCGGTTATTGGGGTAACGGAGCATGGCGTCAATCAGGGAATGTACGGTACGACCAAATTTCAAGTCTCCACAAAGACCGATGGTTAAGCCGGAAAGCTCTCCTTTACATCTTCGAATGGTTAAAAGGTCAGCCAAAGTCTGGGTGGGGTGAAAATGTCCGCCGTCTCCCGCATTGATAAAGGGTACGGAGGTATGATTTGCCGCCACCACCGGCGCTCCCTCCTTGGGATGTCGCATGGTAATAATGTCCGCATAGTTGGAGACGGTCTCAATGGTATCCGCCACACTTTCGCCTTTGGCTGCTGAGGAACTGCTGGCTCCGGCAAAGCCCAGAACAGATCCGCCTAATTCCAACATAGCCGCTTCAAAGGAAAGTCTGGTTCTTGTGGAAGGCTCGAAAAAGAGAGTCGCCAGCTTCTTATGCTTACATCTTTCCCAGTACTCTTCTTTGTTTTTCTCAATCTTATCCGCCAGATCCATCAAATGATCCAGCTCTTCAATGCTCAAATCCAAGATATTAATAATACTACGATTTTCCTTTGCCATTTTCTTTCCTTTCCTATTTTTGCCTACAAACCATTGCGAAATCAGCTTTTCATCTTATTTCTTCCGGAATATTTTCTTCAAGGAAAATTCCCTATAGAAAAAACTTTATGCCTCTCTCCAGGACTCATCGGAGGGGTTATCTCTGAAGCGAAGCAGCTTTTCCTGCTCTTCCTTCTCAATGTAGCCCTGCTCCACCGCCACAGGAAGAAGGGCGTCCAGGTCGCAAAGGGAGTGGTTTACTACCTTGGCTTCTGCCAGTCTGTCTTTTCCCTTCTGCATGCCATAGGTGAAAATGCTGACAATCCCCAGAACTTCCGCTCCATTTTCCTGTAAAACCTTTACGCAGTCCAGTACGGAGCCTCCGGTGGAAATCAAATCCTCTACCACCACAACCTTGTCTCCCTTACTAAGCTTTCCTTCTACCTGATTCTGTCTTCCGTGATCCTTTGCGGAGCCACGAACATAACCCATGGGAAGGCCAAGAATCTCTGCGGTAATAGCCGCAT
The DNA here is from genome assembly GCA_963534765.1 of uncultured Oribacterium sp. Classification (GTDB taxonomy): domain Bacteria; phylum Bacillota; class Clostridia; order Lachnospirales; family Lachnospiraceae; genus Oribacterium. Next base: position 6,350 of record CAUSUG010000091.1, on the reverse strand, counting down.
GGGCGATTCCTGCGGTAGAGGTGCCAAAAAGTGCCTCCGCCTGGGGAAACTCTTCCTTTACAAGCTCAGCCAAGCCCTCTTCGATTTGTCTTCTCACCTTAGGGAAAGACAGGGTCAGACGATTGTCACAGTAAATCGGGGAATGAATCCCTGATGCCCAGGTAAAAGGATCCTTCGGCCGTAAAAATACCGCCTGAATGGATAAAAGTCCCTTTGCAATCTCTTCTTTTCTTCCCATAATATTCTCCTTCTCTATCCTATAAGCTTTTCTATATTTGATGTCTCACAATCTCTATCATGCTACGCTTGCATTTTGGGAGCTAGGCATCACAGAACAGTCTTACTGCCTCTCGATAGCCTCCACCGTGCTTTACACATTCCGGTGCTTAGGCATCACAGAACTGCCGTACTGCCTCCCGGTAAGCTTCCACCGGGTTCTCCGCCTTGGTAATGGGTCGTCCCATAACAATATAGTCGGAGCCAACCTTCTTGGCCTCCTCCGGTGTCATGACGCGCTTTTGGTCTCCCACTTCTCCTCCGGCAAAACGCACCCCGGGGGTTACTGTTAGGAAGTCCGAACCGATTCTTTCATGAATTTCCTTTGCCTCATGGGGGGAGCAAACCACGCCGTGAAGCCCTGCCGCCTTGGCATTTTCCCCGTAATGGAGTACCACTTCCTTCACGGTTTTCGGAATCAAAAGCTCCTCTTCCATCATTCTCTGGTCGGTGGAGGTAAGCTGGGTTACCGCAATCAGGATGGGCAAATGCTCTCCCTCGGAAAGCCCTTCCAAACCTGCCTTCATCATTTGGATTCCTCCGGAAGCATGCACATTGGTCATATCCACCCCTAAGGCCTTCAGAGAAGCCATGCCTCCCTTTACGGTGTTGGGAATGTCGTGAAGCTTTAAATCCAGGAAGATAGAATGGCCACGCTTTTTAATCTGCCGTACAATCTCCGGTCCCTCACTGTAGAAAAGTTCCATTCCTACCTTCACATAGGGCTTCCGTTCTTCCTTCTGAAAGAGGTCTAAAAAGTCCAATGCCTCCTTCCCTGTCGGAAAGTCTAAAGCTACAATCACGTCTTTTCCCATGGTTTTTCCTTTCTGTCTGACTTACGCAAAAGCTATATTCTTCATTTCTTATTCCGCTCAGCGAAAAAGAAACTTTTTCTATTAATCAATAATCCCGATAATATCCTGTAAGGAAGAAATCCCCAGCTCCTCACAAAGAATCGGAAGATTCTCTAAAATATCCCGGCAAACATAGGGATGCACAAGGTTCTCCGCCCCGATTTCCACCGCACTGGCTCCCGCCATCATCATTTCGATTACATCCTCCGGAGAGGCAATGCCGCCCATGCCGATAATGGGAATCTGCACAGCTTTTCGCACCTGATACACCATCCTAAGGGCAATGGGGAAGACTGCCGGTCCGGAATATCCTCCCACCTTATTGGCTAAAACCGGTCTTCTTCTTTTTATATCAATTCGCATCCCCAAGAGGGTGTTGATTAAGGAAATGCCGTCGGCTCCTGCTGCTTCCGCCGCCTTGGCCATCTCCGTAATATCCGTTACATTGGGGCTTAGTTTCATATAGACAGGCTTCTTGGTTTTTTCCTTTACCCACTTACAAACCTCCGCCACATTTTTTGCGTCGGTTCCAAAGGCCATACCGCCGTTATGTACATTGGGACAGGAGATATTTACCTCTAAAAGCCCTACATTCTCCACCTTATCCATCTCTTCCGCAAGGATGGAAAACTCCTCGAAGGAAAAACCGGAGATGTTGGCAACCAAGGGCTTATGGAATATCTTTTTTAAGGCGGGAAGCTCTTCTTCCACCACCACCTTAACCCCCGGATTTTGCAAGCCCACGGAGTTCAACATTCCCATGGGGCACTCTGCAATACGGGGCAGGGCATTTCCTTCTCTCGGTTCTACCGTAGTCCCCTTAAAGGAAATGGAGCCCAAAATATTTAAGTCATAGAGCGGCGCAAAGTCCTGTCCGAAGCCGTAACAGCCGGAGGCAGGAATCAAAGGGTTGTCCAACTCCAGCGAAGAGAGTTTTGTTCTTAAATCCACCATTTTTCTCCCCTCCTTACCATGCAATCTCATCATAGGAAAATACCGGTCCGTCCTTGCAAATCCGTTTCATCCCGGTCTTCATTTTCCTGCTGCAACCCATACAAGCGCCAAAACCGCAGCCCATTCTTTCCTCAAAGCTGAACTGTCCGTCCTTTACCCCTTGATACACTGCCTTTAGCATTGGCTCAGGCCCGCAGCACAGGGCATAGTCATGCTGTCCCAAAATGCTCGTTACAAAGCCCTTGGCTCCATAGGAGCCGTCTTCCGTGGTGATATTGATGGGAACGGAAAGAGCACGGAACTCTTCCTCAAAGAAAACATCTTCCTTACTTCTAAATCCTAAAGCCACATAAGGGTGCTTCTTTTCCTGTACCAATTTTTTACAAAGGTAGTAAAGGGGAGGCACTCCTACCCCACCTCCGCAAAGCACCGGATGATCCGGAACCCGGCTTAAGTCATAGCCGTTCCCCAAACCGGTTAAAAGGGATAGATATTCCCCCTCTTCTTTATAGGAAAGAAGCTCTGTGCCCTGTCCCAGTACCTTATAAATCAGCGTAAGCTGATCTCCTTCCACATCACAAACCGAAATGGGACGGCGAAGATATTTTCCCGGAATCTCCACTTCCACAAACTGCCCGGGTCTATGAATCGCCGAGCAATCTCCATCCAGCTTCAAAAGATATACATCCTTTGCAAGGGGACGATTCTCTAAAATCTTAAACTCCCGTTCTTTCATCTTCCCTCTTTTACTCCTTTACTCCCAAAACCTTGACGCAACTGTTTTTTGTAATTCCTTAATATTCCAAGGGCTTTCACTCAACTCTTCCGAAACAAGAGCTTAGTCCTACAAGAAACCCTTTTCTCTATCATAAATCTCTTTCCCCTCATAAAAGGTCTTCACTACCTCCCCCTGTACCTCCATACCGGAGAAAAGAGTGCTTCTTCCCATAGAGTAAAACTTTTCCGGGTCTACCTGATAGACTTTCTCACAGTCCAGGATTGCAAGATCCGCTTCTTCTCCCTCTGCAATATACTTGGGTCCACGAATGGGGAAAAGCTCTCTTGGTTTGGTACACATGATTTCCATAAGTCTGTATAAAGAAATCGCACCATAAGCCTTTTTTCCGCCATCCTTGAAAAGCTCTTCCGTACTGCACTTTGCCTTTCTAAAATCCACCCGTTCCGGATCCTGATCCAAAGGGTTACGAAGCACCATATTGTGCAGCATGGAAGCAAAGGCAGTTTCCAATCCCACGATTCCGAAGGAAGAGCCATCTAAGCCCTTGGACTTTTCCTCCGCACTATGGGGGGCATGGTCTGTAATCAGGCAGTCCAGCACACCTTCCTGAATGCCTTTAATCAATGCCGCCCTGTCCTCCATACTGCGGATAGGAGGATTCATCTTCCAGGAACCATCCTCCTGTAAATCCTCATCGGTAAACATCAGATAATGAGGACCTGTCTCACCGGATACGGGCAGTCCTTTTTCCTTAGCCTTCTGAATAAGCGCCACGGATTCTTTGGTGGAAACATGGCAGATATGGTACTGGGCACCGCTTTCCTCCGCCAGATGAATATCTCTTTCCACCTGCTTCCACTCTGAAGCACTGTTGATGCCGATGTAGCCATGGGCCTCTGCAAACATGCCCTCATGGATACAAGCGCCGGGTTTTAATTCCCTTTCATCCTCACAGTGGGCAATCACGGCCTTTCCCACCGCCTTTGCCTGAACCATGGCCTCCAGCATCAGCCAGTCATCCTGCATCCCCTTTCCGTCATCGGTAAAACCGATGACATAGGGAGCCAATTCCGCAATATCGGATAACTCGCCTCTTCCACTCTGATTTTTCGTTAAGCTTCCATACGGATACACGGCAATGCAGGCATCCTCGTGAATTTTATCCATTTCCAAAGTCAAATTCTCTATATTTGAAGGAGGAGGATTTAAGTTCGGCATAGCGCAAACCGCCGTATAGCCACCATGGGCAGCCGCTCTGCATCCGCTCTTGATGGTCTCTTTATAAGAAAAACCGGGCTCCCGCAGATGTACATGTACATCCACGAAGCCCGGAACTATTAATTTTCCATCCACGTCATAAACGGTGGCACCTTCTTCGTCCATTTTAGAGAATTGAAGAAATAGTTTTCCCTCAGAAATCAAAAGATTAGCCTTTACGATTCCTTCCTTTTTGTAAACAAAGCCATTGCGAAGAACGATTTTATTCACCCTATCCTCCTTTTTCCTATCTCTACGTCCGACAGAGTATAGCAAAATTCCGAAGGTCTTGCAAGGGGAGATTCCGAGTTCCCGGTCTTCTTCTAAAAGGGGTAACAGCTTCTTATCTTCAACAAGTTAAACAGACTTCTACTCGTCCCAGCCCTCCTTAGGCATAAGGAACGCCAGCATGGTCTTCTCTTCTCCTTCTCCCAAAACAATGTCATCCAAATGGGTCTGTCTCGGAAAATCCATAGACTCCTCAGACTCCACTAGCAACCAGTTCACACCGGCATAGCGAGCATCCTCCAAGGCCTCTTCCTTTGTTTTTCCCTCGCCGTAGCAATCCTCCAAGTCAATTACGTCCACTCTGTAGCCATCTTCTTTCTTCCGAATTACTGCAGGATAATAATATGTCATTCTAACCTCTTTCTATACTGGTGGGGCGTCTCTCCCATAATGCTCTTGAAAATCTTGATAAAATTCCCCTGATTGTGGAAGCCGGTGGCTTTGGCCACATCCAAAACCTTATCCTCTCCCTTGGAAAGTAACTCCACCGCCTTTTCTACTCTGTAACGATTTATATATTCCAGTGGGGAAATCCCCACATTGTTTCCAAAAAAACGGGTAAAATACTGCTCATTTAACTGACAAAGATTTGCTAAATCCCGAATATAAATTTTCTCCGCATAATGCTCCCGAATATATTCAATACTGTTTTTAATAAACATCACCTGCTTTTCCTCTTCCACCAAACGCCTTTCCGAAATCATCCCCATACCTTCCATAATGGCAAAGAGCTGCAACAAGCCCCCCTTAACCATCATGTGGTCCGCCAGTCTCTCCAGACGATAGGAATTGCTGGAGGAAACAGAACTTTCTTTCTTCCCGTGCTGGTGAAACAACTTGTAAATTTCCGAAAAGCCCTGTACCATCTCCAAAAATCCCAAATGAGACAGGCTGATTTCTTTAGGAAAAAAGTGTTCTTCTTTTCTTAATTCTCTGAAAAATCCCTGCTCCAGAATATCCTCCTCCGAAAAGCAGAAGTCCTCTAAGCAAAAACACAGGGAATGTTCCACCGCCTTCTCTGAAGTAGCATACAAGCGATGGACACAGCCCTTGGGAATCAAAAACAAACACTCCTCTTCGATATTGATCTCTTTCAAATTGAGATAGAGCTGAAAGCTGCCTTCCTGAAAATAAATCAGCTCATAATAGTCATGCCAGTCCGCCTCAACTTTAAGGCTTTCTTCTTTAGTGCTGACACTGGTATATAGCCTTGGCAGCGGATACTCCCTGGGAATGGAGCTGTGTTTTTTTGTTCTTTGCATAGCACCTCTCCTCTTTTGGAATATCGCAGTTTGCAAGCCGGTAGAATAAAAAAATAAGCAGTTACATTCTACCATAGGGGAAAACTTTCCGCCATAGAAAAGCAGAGTTCTCCATAGGCAAAAAGACTAATTTTATAAGCCAAACTCGGAAAGTAAGCTTTCTAAATATAACTTGTCCCCTGCAGCTTTTTTGATATCCTCCACCCTGCCCTTCTCGGCAAGGATTCCCATAAGAAGAGCCATCCTTTGCTTTCCACTCTCAACGCCTTTTTCTATTCCTTTTTCCATTCCTTTTTCCATTCCTTTTTCCATTCCTTCTTCAATACCTTCCCGAAATGCTTTTTGTCTGTACTGCTCTAACACTAAATTCATTTTTTGCTCTCCTTTCTTATCCAAACGCCTTGATTTCAGCAAAGCTACTCTTTCCGATAAAATTTTAGATTGCATTTCCTCAGGGTTCTCTCGATGAAAGTCTTTGGCAAGATTCCCTAAGGTATTATCCTGTTTGCACTCTGTATTAAAATATAGGATATGGGAGCCATCCTGAAAACCAGCTCCTATTTCCTCTATCTTCCTTTCAATATGATAAAGCTGTTTCTTTGCTTTGAAAATATCCTTATCTGTAATGAATATAATATAGCTTTCGGGTAAATGCGTAAAGTCCTCCCCTTTTCCCAGATAATGAATATCCAATAGCGCGGCATGATATCTGGCTCTTTT
>CAUSUG010000090.1:0-7910 GCA_963534765.1 uncultured Oribacterium sp. | reverse complement strand
ATGGAATAAACAGCTTATTCGCTTAACAGAAGATAGTGACAGGAAAAAGGAGACAGTTTTTCTTGCTTTTTCTATTCTTAGTATTGTATTTTCTCTTGTACTCTTATACTTCTTAATGGAGAATAATTTTGCTTTATGGCTTGCATCCTTTTCCGCTGTCCTATCTGTTTTTTTTTCCCAATGTATGAGAGATAAAAAAATCAATTGGAAACAGGGACTGGCTTTTGCCTGTCTTGCTCCTAGCTGTTTAAGTGTATTTTTTTATCTCTACCAAATGCAGGAAGATCAAATTTCTCTATCCTTTTTTCTGAAGTTTCTGATTGAACAAGTTATAGGAATCATTGAAGCTATAGTAGTTCTTGTTCTATTACAAAAAAACGAAACACTCTCTACAAAAGAGGAAGATAGTTTTATCAATGAACAGATTGCTACCAAAAGCCTTTAGGATAAAGTATTCAAAATAAAGAGCTCGGTATAAAGTAAATAGTATCTAGTGAAGAAGAGGTCTAATCACTAGCTTCAAGCATAAAAGAGTTGGTAACAGTTAGATATAGGAGATAGAATTTACGCAGATAGGTCTGAAAGAGGGGGAATCTGAGCTCGTCGGTACTTATCGAAAGCAAAATAGTCAAGATAAGTGAAGGACTATAATAATCCATAAGTTTAAGCGACTGATGCAGCATATCCCTGCAAAAGGAGCAATCTGAGCCCGTCGGTACTTATCGAAAGCGAAAGAGTCAAGATAAGTGAAGGACTATAATAATCCATAAGTTTCAGCGACTGATGCAGCATATCCCTGTAAAAGGGGCAATCTGAGCCCGTCGGTACTTGCGAAAAACACAGAAACTGTGTTTTTCGCTTAGTATCCGCTACGAGGCGAGGTTAGCGAGAGCGTGCCCCACTTACAGGGATATGCTGCATCAAAGCGTATCTTATATAATTAGTCCTTCACTACGACGAAGGTCGAAGTTAGCGAGAGCGTGCCCCACTTACAGGGATATGCTGCAGCGGAGCGTACATTCTTAATTATTTACAGTTCGTCGTTACGAGGCGAAGTTAGCGTGCCCTGTTTTCAGACCTATCCTGGTAAATGCTTTTTTTATATTCTTTTTACAACCCCTTTTATGCAATACTCCTTGCAAGTTCTTGTAAAAATTGCGATAATATCCCTTAAAAAAAGCTAACAAATATTATTTTATAAGGATGGAACCATGCAGGAAAATAGAAATTACTATAAAAAGAAAATCGTACTGGCGTTGTTTGTTATTACCGTGATTTTCGGACTTCAAACCCTTTACAGCTATTACAGTGCCAAGATTTCAGATCCTTTACAGCTTCTTTCCGCGGTTTTATACGGCACCATCAAGCTGTTCTTATTCGTTTCTCCCATTTCTGCGGAGGAAAAATCCAGCATTTTTTATGAGTTTGCCAAGTGGATGGCGCCGATTTTAACGTCTGCCTTCATCTTTACTCAGATATCCAACATTTTACTCCATGCGAAAAATATGCTTCTGAACAGAGCCAGTATGCATCATGTACTGGTTTTTGAAAACACGGAGATGGGGGAGACCTTGATTGGTAATCTGATGAAGGAGAGGACGCCCTATAAAATTTCTTTGATTACCAAGAATTTTTTGGATGACCGTTTGAAAAACAAATATGAGAAGAAGGGGATTGCCACCTATCAGATTGATTTTGAGCATTGCGATGAAAATGAAGTTAGAGAGCTTTTTTCGGCTTTGCACATCCATCATGCCAAGTATATCTTTTTCTGCTCTGACAATGATTTGGAAAACTATGCCCTTTATGCCAATGTGATTAAGCGCATTAAACCGAGACGACCAATTACTTGCTATGCGAACTGTAGTTCCAATACGGTGGTGGGCTATATGGAAGAGCTACTTTCCGAGGAAAGAAAGGGGGAAGAGCTTCTTAAGAAGATAGACACGGTGCATTTTAACCAAAAGGATTTGACCGTACGGATGCTTTTGGCTGAGCCCGCTGTGAAGCATAGCATTTTAAAAAGTCTGGAGGGGATTTCAGAGGATAGCCAAATAGCAGATTTCATAGAGGACAGTCATCATATGACGGATTCCACAGAGAACAGTCATCATACAGTGGATTCCATAGAGAACAGCATCAAGCCTCTCCATGTATTGCTTTTTTCCGTAAATGATTTGACTCTGCCGTTACTGAAGCAGTTGGCCAACGATGCCACCACTTCCTTAACGAGAAATCCGAAAATCAGCATTTTAGAGGAAAATGCTTCCCAAAGAATGCAGGAGCTTTTGGATTTAAACGCTCCGGAAAGAGAAGGCTTGCTAAGAGCTCTGGAGATAGAATGCATAGACTTAGGCCATGAGCAAAGGAATTTACAAAATTATCTTAAGGGGCTGGGAAAGGAAGAAAGTCCAAGTCTTATTTTCCTGATGCAGGAGGATGTGGTGAAGAGCCTAAAGGCGCTTAAGCTGATGAATCGGTACTTCGGGCAGGTTCCAAAGGTTCTTCGGAATATTTCCAATGTAGATTTGACCCATGTGCTTCCCAAAACCAAGGAGCAGATCAAGGTTTTCGGGGATCTTTCGGAGATTATGACCGGGGAGATATTGATTCGGGAAGCTCTGGACAATCGGGCAAAGCAGTTTAATGAGGCTTACAATAAGGCATCGGGAGTAGCCGGTATGGGAGAAGGGACAGCTTGGAATGAGTTGTCTTATGTAAAGAAGAACTCCTCCAGACAGTCTGCCACACATGCCGGTATCAAAGAGGAAATTATTCGTAGAGTACTTTCCGGGAAATCGGAAGAGGAGATTTCCGCCTATTTATCAGAAAAGCTGGAGGAGTTTAAAAAGCTTCAGGAAGCCCAAAAGCTTGGGGGAGAAAATAGAAAAGAAGAGTTTCAACATAACTTTAGACGATACCTTTCCGAAAACCCATTATTGGATTTTCTTTCCAGGCTGGAGCATAAGAGGTGGTGTAACAGCTACTATGCCATGAACTTCCGTTACGGAGAGAGGAAGGATGAAAATCTTAAGACACATCCCTGCTTAATCGAGGATTGGGGAGAGATTATCGGGGAGAAGTTTGACATTTGTCATCCGGAATATGATTTGCTCTCTGTCTTTAGCCTCTTCCGAAAATAGGAAAAGCTAAAAGGGCTATAAAGTAAACATTAAATAAACCATACAGAAAAGAGGGGTAAGAATGGAAAAAGAATTGGAACAAAATGCTCCAATCGTTGAGGAAGAAAAGCTGCAAAACTACAGAAAAGATGATGATGCAGAGGAAATGGAGAAGGCGGCGAAGGAGTTTAAGGAAAAGGAATATAAGTTTGATGCCTTTATCAGTTATCGTCATGTGGAGCCGGATCAGAGTATTGCAAAGCAGCTGCATCAGATGATTGAAAGCTTTAAGCCTCCAAAGGAATTTTATAAGGACGGTAAGAAAACCACCTTCCGTGTCTTCAGAGATAGAGAGGAGCTGGCGGCCAGAGATCTAAGCAGCTCTATTGAAGAAGCTTTGGCGGAAAGCCGTTATCTGATTGTGCTTTGCTCCAAGAGAACGCCCCTCTCCGAGTGGTGTGAGAAGGAAATCCGTACTTTTAGACAGCTTCACGGAGATGAGCGCATTATTCCGGTGTTGATTGAGGGAGAACCGGATGAAGCCTTTCCTGCACCCTTGAAACAATTAAAAAGAGGGGCGGATCAGAGTCTTGCGGATGTATTGGCGGCGGACATCCGTCCGGATGAAGTTTTACATAAGAATTTTCCCGGCTATGAGGAAGTTCAGAAGAAGGACAGCGCTAAGCTGCAAAGCCTGACAAAGCAAGCCCTTCACTTACTGAAAACCGAAAAATACCGTATTATGGCAACCATTCTGGGCTGTACCTTTGGAGACCTTAAGCAGAGGGATAAGGAGAGAAAGAATCGGCTTATTCTGACCATATCTTCTCTTTCCGGCGCAATCTTCCTGCTCTTTGGTATCTTTATGTTTAATGCCTACCAAAAGGCAGAGCAGGCCAGACAGGAGGCGGTGCAGTCCAATGCCGGTATTTTAATGAAAAGCTCCCAGGATATGGCCAAGGAAGGGGATTACTTAAAGGCCGCTTTAGTGGCGAAGGAAGCGATGAAGCCTATTGGAAAGGGCATGAAAGCCTATCCGCAGCTTCAATCTGAGAAGATGAGCATTTTCAATGATGTGATTTATCACAGCGGTGCTTCTACCTTGACTTCCATTTCTACAAAAAATAAGTTGACCTTTATGGCTCTCAGCAATGATGAAAAGCTGGTGGCCTTCGGTTTGGGAAATGATGAAACTGCTATTGCCAAGGTGGAAAATGGAGAAATTATCAAGAGATTGCCGGGACATAGCCAACAGGTAAAGCTTTTAACATTTTCCAAGGATGATAAGCTTTTGGTTTCCGCTGCTTTTGATAACAGCTTCATTGTCTATGATGTGGAGACCGGAGAGGAGAAGGCCAAGCTGGAGATTCCGGGAGTTCCTATGCTGGGGCGTTTTTCCGGGGATAATTCACAGTTTTTCTATGTAAGCTTTACCAATACCTCTGCGGACTTTTATGTTTTTGATGCCAATACCTGGAAGCAGCTTAGTACATTTTCCATCCAGGAAACGGTAAAATATGCGGATATTAAGAGCGATGGTTCAGAGGTGCTTATCACTTTAGGCAACAATGATGAAAATCAGCTGACAAGGAGAAGCATTAAGGATGGCAGTGTTATTTCTACTATTGATCGGATAGGAAGAACTTCTTTCGATGGATCCAATTTTATGCTTCCTTACAAATCTGCCTTTTATTCCAATGACGGGAAGTCTATCATTTTGTTAACGGATGACGAGCTTCAAAAGATTTCTTTAGAGGATCATCAAGTTCTCTTCAGTGAGAAGATCAGCACTGCAACTACCTTGAATAAGCCCTTAGTGGAAAGTGAGAATGGGGAAAAAATTGCTATAAACAGCTATGGCAAGATTCTGCTTCTCAATGGAGAAACCGGAGAAAGCATAGATGAAGTATCTTTTGGTGACTTGGATTTAAAATATTTTGCGTATAATACAGAACAAAACATGGTTGCAGGCTTTGGAGAAGCAGGGATTTACTCCATTTGGAAGGATAAGGTGATTACGGATGACAGGCTGTATCTGGGGGGGATAGCACCTTCTGAAATATACTTCTTAAAGGATGGCAGCAAGATTTTGACCAATTCCCATGAAGGCCAAAGCATTAAGATTATTGATACCAAGTCCAGAATTTCCTCGGAGCCGGTGCAGGGCAGAATTATTGCGTCCTCCAATGATTCCTCCAAGCTTCTTCTCTTTAACGGGACGGATTTCCTGCTCTCCACGGATAACGGGAAGACCGGGAAAACCATCACCAATGAGAACACGGTGATTTACGGCTTGATGACCAGTACAAAACAAAACGTCCTGTCCAACGACGGAAAATACTATGCTTATGTTGGGCAAATGACGGATACCGGAAACCCCGGGCTGGTGCTTTACAATGTGGAAAGTCGGGAATCCAAAACAGTGGAAATTCCTTCTGCCTATCCGGCTCTACGCTTCTCCGATGATGGAAAGAAAATCTATTTGCAGGATAAGAAGGAAGGTTTAAAGATCTATAGCGTTGAGGATTTAAGCCTGCTGGATACTATCCCGGAAATTACGGATTCTTCCTTGAATATCTTGGTTTCCAAAGACGAAAAAATACTTCTAGTAAATCTTTTTTCGGGAACTGCCTCTCTGTATGATTTGGAAACGAAGCAGCATTTAGAGGATATTCCCGGTGAGGTGCTGAACCTTAGGCATCAGGATGACGAAATTCTCTTAAAGGGCATACAGAACAATACGGCCTTTACTTGGAGCAGTAAGACCGGTCTTAAGAGTCTGGATATGGATGAAGCGCTCACCCAGACGCCGGTTAGCTTTGATGATGTAAATCTGTATAATGAAAAGGAAAATCTACTTCTTCTGATTCGAAATAATGATACGGAGCGAAAGGCCTATGTGGTGGATTTTGCCACGGGACACCTGATGATGAGCTTCACCCCTTCTGTAAAGCGCTATCTTGTCAATGGACATATCTCGCCGGAGGGAAATGTGATTATGGTGGATCAGAGCTTTAATACCATTACCGCAACGGACAACTCCGGAGTTCAGGACTATATGACTGCGGCGGTGTACCATATCCTGAGCGATGAGGAGGTTTCTGCAGAGGTGGATAAGATTCTTGCGGGAAGAACATTGACACAGGATGAGAAGGTACAGATCGGTATCAGTACGGAATAAGTCGATTTTGGGACGTAGATGTTGCTTTCCTATTCCTATAAAGTCATTTGATAGGCTGAATTATACTGTACCCATAACAGTGGACAGGGAAGGTTTGAATCCCCCCATAATAATGGATAGATGGGGAGTTATAAAAGCATTTTAAAAGTAAAATAAACAAGGGGCTGTAAGAATCATAGCTTTTCGCCGGGGGCAATAAAAAAGCTTTTGATTTCTACAGCTCCTTGTTTATTCGCTTAATATCGGCTAAAATAGAATTGAAGTAACAAATAGCCGAAAATACATCAAAAAAATACATCGAAAAAAGACATCAAGAAAAGATATCTAGATAAAATATCAAGATAATATTTTTATATAGAAAAACTATCTTTGTCGCGGAATAGGAGGAGAGTATGCCTTATATCAAAAGAAGCTTAGAAAAAGTCGTTTTGCAAGTCAGCAAGGAGTATCCGGTTGTCTTAATATCCGGTCCCAGACAGGTGGGGAAAACTACCATGTTAAAAAAACTAATGGAAGGTACAGATAGAAACTATGTGACTTTAGATGACTTACAGGAAAGAGCACTGGCTAAGAATGATCCGGAGATGTTTTTACAGTTGCATAAGCCGCCTGTCCTTATCGATGAAGTCCAATATGCTCCGGAATTATTCAGCATGATTAAACTGATTGTGGATAAAGAGCATAGAAAGGGCGATTTTTGGCTCACAGGTTCTCAAATTTTTGACTTAATGAAGGGAGTACAGGAGTCTTTAGCGGGAAGGGTGGCGGTACTATCTCTTTTTTCTTTATCTCAGACGGAGATCTATGGGGGCGAAGATAGTCCTTTTCAGCTGGATCTAAAGCATTTAACGGAGCGAAAGGAAGGCAGAACAAGCGCGGATTTGCAAGAGATTTTTCGCAGAATATTTCAGGGATCAATGCCTGCTATTGTGAGTAATGAAGTAAGTAACAACAGTATTTTTTATGGTAGCTATCTAAGTACCTATATCGAAAGAGATGTACGAAATCTTTCCGATTCTATTGATTCTCTAAAGTTTTTACGCTTTCTAACCGCTGTGGCTGCCAGATGCAGTCAAATGTTGAATGTCAACGAAATAGCCAGAGATGCGGATATTAATTTAAAGCAGGCGAAAGACTGGATGGGGATTTTGGAAACCTTGGGGATTATATTTTATCTTCATCCCTTCTCCAACAATATGCTAAAGCGACTTGTGAAAACTCCTAAATACTATTTTTATGATACCGGCTTAGTTGCCTATCTGACTAAATGGAGTAGTCCGGAAACTTTGGAAAATGGTGCCATGAACGGGGCAATTTTAGAAAACTATGTGGTATCTGAAATTAGGAAAAGTTATCTAAATAGTGGAAAAGCACCCTTTATGTATTATTACAGAGATAAGGATGCCAGAGAAATAGATATTATATTGGAACAAAACGGAGAACTGAATCCCATTGAAATCAAAAAGTCTGCAAATCCTGCTCCGGAAATTCTGAGAAGTTTTTCTGTTCTGGAAAAGACCGGCTTGAATAGAGGAAAAGGCGCCGTTATCTGTATGAAAATGGAGTTATCAGCCTTTAATCAGGAAAACTTTATTGTTCCGGTATGG
>CAUSUG010000089.1:0-7920 GCA_963534765.1 uncultured Oribacterium sp. | reverse complement strand
GTTTGCTAGTACCGGCGGGCTCGGATTGCCCTCTTCCATGCCTATACTGCATCAGTCGCTACAATTCATTGATTGTTATAGTCCTCAACTTCACAGGTTTTCAGTAAGTATCGGGCTCAGATTGCTCTCTCTTTAAGGCCTATAGGGTAGACATTGCTCCCTATTATTTGTTTACACTAAAAAAACTTTTGATTACCGAAAACTGTACGACATTCGTGTGTTTGTTTGGCTTGTTTTCTCCTCCGCTATCCATATCAAAGGATATTTAAATGGAGAATTTTTGGAGTTTTGCGTACAAGGCCTCCGGTAGGCGGAGTTCCATTTGTATTCCCTCCTCCTCGTAAGATAGGGAGAGAATTTTCCCTTCTTTTCGGATGCTGTTTTCCCAAGCTGCTTCGCTGTAGGGGAGTAGGATGGATAAGGGGTGGAGATTGGCGGAGGCTTTCTCGCTTACCGCCTCCATAAGTTCAGAAATTCCAATTCCCTCTTTAACGGAAATGTAGAGCTTTTCTCCCCTCTTCTTGGGAAGCTCCGACAGGGGAAGAACCTTGTCGCATTTGTTCATTACATAGAGCATGGGGATATGGCTTGCTTCCAGCTTCTTTAGGGTAGCCAGGGTGCTGTCCATGTGCTTTTGATAATTGGGATCGGAATAGTCTACCACCTGTAAAATCAAATCCGCTTCAATGGCCTCTTCCAGAGTGCTGTGGAAGGCATCCAAAAGCTTGGGAGGCAGGTCTCGAATAAATCCTACCGTATCGGCAAAAAGGAATTCCTCTCCCCGTTCCCCCTTCACATGGCGAATGGTGGTATCCAGAGTGGCAAAAAGCATATCTTTTTCTTCCACCTTTTCCTTCTGGCCTTCCTTACTCCAATCCAAAATGGCATTCATAAGGCTGGACTTTCCCGCATTGGTGTAGCCCACCAGAGCAATTCTTGGAATATTGGACTTCTCTCTTTTCTGCCGTTTTACCCGGCGCACCTCTTCCTGCTTCTTACATTCTCTTCGCAGAAAGGCCATTTCCTCCTGAATCTTTCTCTTGTCCAGTTCAATCTTCTTTTCTCCCGCACCACGGTTGGAAAGGCCTGCGCCTCCGCTTCCGCCTTGGCGGGAGAGATTTTCCCGAAGTCCCACAAGCCTGGGTAGCATATATTGGAGGGTGGCATACTGCACCTGCATCTTCGCTTCCTTGCTTCTGGCCCGCTCCGCAAAGATTTGTAAAATCACCTGGGTTCTGTCCAAAACCTCCACAGAAAGAGCCTTGGACAGGTTATGGAGCTGGGAGGGAGAGAGAGCATTTTGGAAAATGACCAGATCCGCCTCATGGAAGAGAACGGCGGCTCTTACCTCCTCCACCTTTCCGGAGCCTATAAAGGTAGCGCTATCCTCTCTGGCCAGGCTTTGGCTGATGCCGGTGCAGCATTCAATGGACAAGGCCTGACAAAGGCCGAAGAGCTCCTCCATGTCCAGAGCAAAGTCTCTGTTCTCCGGAAATTCCACACCCACCAGAACCGCTTTTTTATTTTGAATTTGATTACTTTGCATAAAACTCCTTTATCCTACTCACTATAGTTCCGTTTTTCTCTTTTACGGAAAACTGCTTTATTTTTTTACCTTTGGTATAGGGATGCCTTCCTCCCTTGCCACTTCCAACCACTCCGCTAAAACTATTTCAGCATTATGTATTGCTTCCGACCTAGTCTTTCCGTCTGCAAAAAATCCTTTTAGCTCCGGAATTTCTGCGATATAAAGCTTATCTTCTTCCGACCAGTATATTTGAATTTCCCACTCTCTCATAATTACCCTCATAGAAGCATAAAGAAAAATTATTTACAATATAAATAAAATTTATCATCGTTCCATATATCATGAAAATATAAAAGGATATAAATCAATGTTATGTATTTGCCATGGTCTATAGGTCTGTAAGGTAGGTAGTCTGAGCCCGATACTTGCGAAAACCTGCGGAGAGAAGAACTGTATCAATCAATGAAGTGAAGCGACAGATGCAGTATAGGCATGAAAGAGGGCAATCTGAGCCCGCCGGTACTAGTAAACTTGCGAAGCGAAGAACTGCAGAAACCAATACGATGAGGCGACTGATGGATAATGGGGCTGTAAGAGGGGCAATCTGAGCCCGTCAGTACTTACTGAAAGCGAGCAAAGCGAAGCTTGAAGTTAGTACTGCTACGAAGGCGAGGTTAGCGGGAGCGTGCCCCAATTACAGCCCCATTATCCATCGGAGCTTGTCTCTTAAATGGTTACAGTTCCTCGCTTCGAAGAGAGCAAGCTTAGCGAGAGCGTGCCCGATTTCATGCCTATACTGCATTGGAGCGTCCCTCATCAATGAACACAGTCCTTCCCTTCGAAGGATACCCCCAATTCCTTCCCCTCTTCTTGAAAAACCATGCCAGAGGCAGGAAGGGCAGCAGCAGGAGCAGGAAGAATCGTAGAATCCGAAAGGCGGTGTCCTGAAAGAACTCTTCCGGCATAATGTTTATCATACGGCTTAAGGCCGGGTCAAAGCTCCAGTTCCCTTGAGAGAAAAAGAGCAGGTGAAACTGCGTAAAGGCTTGGTCAAAGTTCTGACTGGCGTAGAGGAAGAAGAGCAGTAGAATCACCAAAAAGCCTGCCATGCAGTAGAGGAAGCCTTTTCCCAGAATGGCAAGAGCTCTTCCGTGCTCTAAAATCACAAGAAGAAAGACGATGGCCAAGAGGGAGAGGAAGAACATCATGCGCAGGGTGAGGCTTAGGGTAAATAAAACCCGTACATCCGCCATGTGGGAGGCTTCGTCCTCCTGATAAAAGTTCTGCTCCACGCCATTTACCGAAACGGGGATAATGAGATTCTCCCGATCTCCCCGAAGGTAGCGAAGAGTTTCTCCCATGACCTTTTCCAGATCCGACAGGGAAATGGATTCTCCCCGATTTTCCAGCAAAGCTTCTTGAACTTGGTATTTTTGAAATTCCTGTCTATAATAAGAAGGATTTCCGTAGCAGGCCAGCTCAAAGCCTGAGACGAAGAGGATAAAGACCAGAAAGAGGGAAAAAAGCAGGCAGGCGACAGGATAGAATATATGTTTTAAATGGGATTTCATGATTTCCTTTCTTTTGTTCTTTGGTGTAAAATGTGTAAGGCTAAAAATCTGATTTTCAAATATTTTCCATATTTTTTTAGTATAACACGAAGCGAGTAAGTAAAGGAGGGAAAAATGGCTAAGGACAATAAAACCAATGTATGCCGTCTTTTGGATAAGGCAAAAATTCCTTATGTAGAGCAGGAATATCCGGTGGATGAGGAGGACTTGTCCGGGGCTCATGTGGCTTCCGTATTGGGCTTTCCCCCGGAAATTATTTATAAAACCCTGGTCTTAAAGGGGGATAAAACAGGCTACTTCGTGGCGGTGATTCCGGTGCTGGAGGAAGTGGACTTAAAGAAAGCGGCGAAGGTCTCCCAAAACAAGAAGGCGGAAATGATTCCCATGAAGGATCTTCAGCCTTTGACCGGATATATTCGGGGAGGCTGTAGCCCCATTGGCATGAAAAAGCATTTTCCCACCTACTTTCAGAAGCAGGGGGAGGAGCTGGAAAGAATCTATGTTTCCGCCGGTAAGAGAGGTCTGCAAATCGGCCTGTCTCCAAAGGATTTATGTAAATTTGTGTCCGGAAGCTTTGAGGATTTGATTCGTGGAGGAGAAGAGTAAGATGAAGGTATCGATTTTGAATTTGGTTCCCCTGAGGCAGGGAGAAAGCTATAAAGAGGCCATGGATCGGATGGTGAATCTGGCGAAGAAGGCGGAGGAGCTGGGATATACCCGTTACTGGATTGCAGAGCATCATAATACCCATTCCGTAGCCAGCAGTGCTACCCAGCTTTTGATCCAGTATGCCTTAAGCAATACGGAAAAAATCAGAATCGGTTCCGGAGGGGTGATGCTGCCGAACCATAGTCCCTATCTGGTGGCGGAGCAGTACGGCACCTTGGAAACCCTCTATCCGGGCAGGGTGGACTTGGGGCTTGGTCGTGCTCCGGGAACGGATTTGGAAACCGCCAGAGCCATCCGAAGAGGTGTGGGAAGAGAGTCGGATTTTGAGCGGGAGGTGATGGAGCTTTCAGAGTATTTCCGGGACACGGAGGTGGTGCATGCCTACCCGGCAGCAGGGCTTAACATTCCCCTGTATATTTTGGGTTCCAGTACCGACAGTGCCTATCTTGCGGCAAGACTGGGACTTCCCTATTCCTTTGCGGCCCACTTCGCTCCGACCATGATGGAGACTGCCATTCGGATTTATCAGGAGAATTTCAAGCCTTCCGATGTGCTGGAAAAGCCCTATGTGATTTTGGGGGCAAATGCGATTCTTGCGGATACCAAGGAGGAGGCGGAGTCCTTGGCTACCACCCAGTGGCAAGCATTTTTGAATATCATCACCAACCAGTCCCAGGGCTTACTTCCTCCGGTGCAGTCCATGGAAGAGGTTTGGAAGGATTATGTGGAGGCGGTACGAGTGCCCCACTTCGGCCCGGTGGCATTTACCGAGGAGCTGATTCATCAGGAAAAGAGAATCGTGGAACGGATGGGCGCCTTTTCCTTTATCGGCACCAAGGAAGAGGTGCAGGCGAAAATGCGGGAAGTGCAGGAGAGAGTGCATTTTGACGAGTTGATTGTCAATTCCTACATTTACGAAGAGAAGGCTCAGCACTACTCTTACCAGCTCTTAAAGGAGGCCCTGGAGGAGCTTTAAGAGATATTTTAGAAAGATTTTCTTTTCCGGCATTGTTTTCGAAAAGGAAATACAGTAGTCTGATGGGAAAAGATTAAAGAATCCAAGGAGGAAGAAAAGATGGCAAAGGTAAAGTTTTTTTATGTAAATGGTTGTCCTTACTGCGCACAGGCAAGAAAGGCCAGAGAGGAATTGATTTCGGAGAATCCTGCCTACGGAAAGGTGGAGTTCGAGGAGATTGATGAGGGTTTACACCCTGAAATTGCAGAACACTATGATTACTGGGCAACTCCCGCTATGTTTGTGGCAGAGGAGAAGATTTACGAGTCCCATATCGGAGAGAAGTTTGAAGAAGCCAAGGAAAATGTAAAGAAGGTATTGGAGAAGGCTTTAGCAACAGCTTAATACAAAAATTAGCTTTCAAAATCCCGGAAGAAGGAATTTTGAAAGCTATTTTTCTTAGAGGAAAAATCCGAGAGATAGAACATTCTATTTTAGGAAAAGAGAAAAGAAGGCAGTAAGACATTTGCCTAAGAGGGAAGGAAAGGCTATGGAAGGAATCAGAGAAGGGAATCAAATCAGGGGAAAGAACTTTCGTTTTACGGTGCTGACAGAAAGACTGCTGCGCCTGGAATACAGTGAAAAGGGCTGTTTTGTGGATGGGAAGAGCCAGATGGCGGTAAACCGCAGCTTTCCTCCCGCAGAATTCCATTGGGAAGAGGGGAAGCAGGGAGAAGGAATTCTTCGAACCAAATATCTTCGATTGATTTATAAGGGAGGAGCCTTCAGCAGTGAAAATCTTCGGATTTTCGTTAGCGGAGATGCGGGAAACACCTCCGCCCTTTGGCATTATGGGGATAAGATTGAGAGCTTAAAGGGTACGGCCAGAACTTTGGACGGCATAGACGGTGCCCTGCCACTTGGAGAAGGAATCGTTTCCCGGCAGCTTTTCTCCGTTTTGGATGACAGTAAAAGCATGCTTTATCATGAGGATAAGTTCTTTGTTCGAGAGGATCCTGAGGCAATCGACCTGTATTTCTTCGCCTATGGCACGGACTATAAGACGGCATTAAAGGACTTCTTCCATCTTAGCGGAGACGTTCCTCTGCTTCCCCGTTATACCCTGGGGAACTGGTGGAGCCGTTACTTCGTCTATTCCGAGGAAAGCTATCTGGAGCTGATGGACCGCTTTCAAGAGGAAAATATTCCCTTCCAGGTGGCGGTAATTGATATGGACTGGCACATCACCAAGGTGCCGGAGAAATACGGTACCGGCTGGACAGGCTATAGTTGGAACAGGGAGCTTTTCCCTGACCCTCCCCGTTTCCTAAAGGCTTTGAAGGACAGAGGAATGGCCTGTACCTTAAATGTTCACCCTGCGGACGGCGTCCGGGCCTTTGAGGATTGCTACCCTGCCTTTGCGGAGTTTATGGGAGTGAATCAAAAGGAAGAAGAGCCGGTGCTTTTCGATCTTTTGGATGAGAAGTTTAGAGAAGGATATTTTCGCTTTGTGCATCACCCGATGGAAAAGGACGGGGTGGACTTTTGGTGGATTGACTGGCAGCAGGGAGAGAATTCCGGCATGAAGGGCTTGGACCCTCTTTGGATGCTGAATCATTATCATTATGAGGATAATAAGGGGGAAAATGGAGAGAAGCGCGGCTTGATTCTTTCTCGCTATGCCGGTCCCGGCTCCCATCGTTATCCCATCGGCTTCTCCGGAGATACGGTGATTTCCTGGGAAAGCCTGGATTTTCAGCCCTATTTTACCGCCACAGCCAGCAATATCGGCTACGGCTGGTGGAGTCATGACATCGGGGGACATATGTGGGGAGTGCGGGATGATTCCCTCTTTACCCGTTGGGTACAGCTTGGGGTATTTTCTCCCATTATGCGCTTGCACAGTACCAATAATGCCTTTAACGGAAAGGAGCCCTGGAAATACAGCAGAGATGCGGAGGCGGTTTCCAAGAATTTCCTTCGTTTGAGAAAGGCGCTTGTGCCTTATCTTTACACCATGAACTATCTTGCTCATGTGGAAAGACGTCCTTTGATTTTGCCGCTGTACTACGAGGAGAAGCCCTGGGACGGATTGTACGATTACAAAAATGAGTATTACTTCGGAACGGAGCTGCTTTGTGCCCCCATTACGGAAAAGGAGGATCCTGTCAGCGGCTTAGGAAAAGTGAAGGCATGGCTTCCGGAGGGACGCTGGGTAGATTTCTTTACCGGAGAAAAGCTTACGGGAGGAAGAGAACTGGAGCTGTACCGCAGTCTGGAAAGCATTCCGCTTCTTGCTAAAGAAGGTACTATTCTTCCTCTGGACGGCAGAGAAGAGGGCAATGCAGTGGATGCGCCGGAGCTTATGGAGCTTCATATCTTCTCCGGGGCAGACGGAAGCTTCTGTCTGGCGGAGGACGAGCATGAATATGCCGACTTCCGTAAAGAAGATTGGGCCTTTACCAGATTTTCCCTTCGACATGAAAGTAAGGGCGGTTCCGTGGAGGAGGTACTGCACATTTCCCCGGTGGAGGGAAATGAAAATGCCCTTCCCAAGGAGAGACTCTTCCTTCTGCACCTAAGAGGGGTTTCGTCTTTAGAAGGCTTAAGCCTGACCTACGGGGATTCGGAGCTTCCGGTAGAAGTAGGAGATTATCTGGAAGAGGAGGATGCTTTGCTCCTTTCCCTTCCTGCCTGGGACGGAAAAGAGGGCATTTGCCTTCGCTATCGCTATGACCGGGAAAAGAGAGAGGCGCAGGAGAATAAGCTCTTACAGGACAGAGCCTTTACGCTTCTACAGAATGCCCAGATTTCCTATGACGAAAAGACAAGAATTTATGCTTGCCTGGAGGAATTGGGAAAGAAGACCAGGGCGGAGATTTTGGGAGCGGTACACTCCCGCTGTACCTCGGAATCCCTACGAGGAGCCCTTGTGGAATTGCTTTCCGCAAGCGGAGTATAAGATTTAGGGGCTGTAAATTTTTACAGCTCCTTTTTTCTTGCTTAAAAATGCTGGCTTTCCGAAGATGAAGAAAAACAAAGCCGTTCCAGGGTAAAGAAAACTAAAGAGAAAGAATGTCGAAGATAAAGAAGCGGACTTGTTTGAAATATACAAAAATAACGAAGTATTTTGTGCAGAAGCACAAAATGAGGGAGCTTGTAAAAAAGCTCCAAACTTATAGAGTAATACTATAAAT
>CAUSUG010000088.1:0-7966 GCA_963534765.1 uncultured Oribacterium sp. | reverse complement strand
CAGGTTCTTCTTCTGGGTATAATCCACCTCTACCTTTTGGCTGCTGCCTTCCGAAGAGAAGTAGGCGGCCAGCTCTGCAGCCTCTTCAAAGAGACGATCGGGAAGTTCTTCCAAATCCTTTCCCTCTGTTTTGGCTATCACATGGGAGCCGGGAATATTTTTTCCATGGAACCAAAAATCCTTTCCTTCTGCAATCTGGAAGCTGAGGATTTCATTTTGCTGGTTATTTTTTCCCACATAGAGAAGATAGCCGTCTGAAGAACGGAAAAGTCTTGGCTTGGACTGGTCTTCCTTTCGCTGTTTTTTCTTCTTTCCGCTTACTTTTTTGATATAGCCGAAGTCTCCCATTTCCGCCCTTATGGCATCCAGATCTCCTGCGCTTTCCGCAAGCTGTATACTGTTCATAATGGATTGGAGGTGGTAGAGCGTTTTTTTGCTTTCTGCTACCTGCTCTAAAAGGTTTTGTTCCGTCCTCTTGGCCTTATCATATTTTTCAAAATATTTCTTGGCGTTATCCATAGGAGAAAGGGTAGGATCCAAAGGGATTTTTTCTTCTTTTCCTGTATAGTAATTTTCGCATACCAGTTCTTTCTCTCCTCCGGAAAGGCTGTAGCCATAGGTGGTTAAGAGTTCTCCGTAGATTCTGAATTTATCTTTTTTCTCCGTATCCTTTAACTGCTTTTCCTGCAATGCCAGCTTTTTATTACAACGCTCCAGAAGGGTATGGCACTGCTTCTTTAGGTCGGTGGATTTTTGCCGTACCCTGTCGTCCCTCTCCTTATTTCCATAGTATTGAAGGAGGAGGGCGGAGGGGGAAGCAATGTATTCTTCGGAAAATGCCGGATTGCCCTTGTATTGTTGGACGGAGAGTGCAGAAAAGTCAAAGGCTTTTTCTCCCTCATACAAAATGACCGGATGAAAATCCCTTTCTTGAATCGTTCTCCGAAAGGCCAAAATGGCTTCCTGCACCTGCATCCCTTCCTCCAAAGATAAGGTATTGGAGAGTTTATCGATGGGGAGAGAAGCACTAAGGCAAAGTTCTCTTGCCAGCAAGGGGCTTAGTCCGGAAAAGCTTTGGAAGAGGCATTCCCATAAGGGGAGGGCATCTTTTCCCAAGAGAGCATCCAGCTTATCCATAGGGAAGGATAAAATATTTTCCTTATGGAAGGCATCCGGAATGAAATATTCCCTCCCGGGAAGCACCTCTCTTACGGAGGACTGGCTCAGGGAAATTCTCTTTATGGCGTCTAAAATTGTATAATCTTCCTTCAGCAAAATGATGTTGGAATACTTACCCATAATCTCCACAGCCAAATGCTTGATACCTACATCCCCCAGCTCATCTCTATGGGATATATCCAAAAAGAGCACTCGCTCCAGTCCTGCCTCCGTAAGCTTTAGAGAAGCCTGCCGAATGCTTTGGATAATGCCGTTTCCGATATGCTTTCGAAGGGACATACAAAAGCTGGGGGCGGTAATGGGGGCGGTTTTCCCTTCATTTGCCAGATATAGAAGAGGAAAGGAGGGATTGGCGGAGAGGTGGAGAATCTCCGTGTTTTTTTCCTTTTTTATAAAAAGTTGCAATTCATCCTTTTCACTTTGGATGATTTTGGAAATCTTTCCGCCTAAAATTCGTTCTTGAAATTCCGCGATGCACGCTGCAAGATACAATCCGTCAAATGCCATGAAAACCGTCCTTTTCCACTTGAAATAGTAAATCCACCTTGCTATCATACTGGAATACCGGCCTGTAAGTTTGGTGGTTTATACGTAAATGAAATTGCCGACAGGAAAGTTCTTTATCCTTTCCGGCTATGACTTTTCCCATATTTTCGTAGGAAAAGCTACAAAGAGGATAAAGTAAAGGCATGAAAAATGCAAGAGAGGGGGCTTTATGAGTATCAAAAGTATGACAGGATTCGGCCGCTGTGTGGGAGAGAAGGATTGCTCCGGTATCACGGTGGAAATCAAGTCGGTTAATTCCCGTTTTTTAGACCTGTCTATACGCCTGCCCCGGACTATGCAGCATCTGGAAATGAAGTGTAGAGAATGGGTGAAGGAAAGAATTTCCAGGGGAAAGGTGGAAATCTTTGTTTCTCTGGAGGACAGCACGGAAAAAAAGAAGAAGCTTTTGCTTCGGGAGGATTTACTGGATGCCTATGTGGAAAGCATTAAAAAAGTAGCCGAAAAATATTCTCTTCCCTATAATCTGGATGCCAAGGAGCTGGTATTCTTCCCGGAAGTGGCTCAGATTGTGGAAGGGGAGGAAGAAGATCGGGAGGAAGCTCTTTTCTTGGCTATGGAGCTGGCTATGACAGAATTTCAAAAGGCCAGAGAGAAGGAAGGAAGCAATTTAAAAAGAGATATTCTTTTAAAGCTTTCGGAAATGCAGGAAGGCATTGACTTCATTAAGGGAAAAGAAGGAGATATTCAAAAGGCTTATGCTGAGCGTCTTCGGAAGAAGATGGAGGAGATGCTTTCCGGAAGAGAGGTGGAGGAAGGCAGAATTCTGCAGGAAGTGGCAATTTTTGCCGACAAGGTGAGTACGGATGAGGAAATCACAAGGTTGCAAAGCCATATCCAAAGAATGGCAAAGCTTTTAGAGGAAGATATTCCTATAGGAAGAGATTTGGATTTTCTTTTGCAGGAAATGAATCGGGAAAGCAATACCATATTATCTAAGGCTAATGATTTATCTGTATCCGAGAAGGCTTTAAAATTGAAAAATCATATCGAAAAGATTCGAGAGCAGGTACAGAATATAGAATAAGGGAAGCAGGAAAGAAGAATGGAAAAGCATAAAGAAAAGGGAATTTTGGTGGTGGTGTCCGGGTTTTCCGGGGCAGGGAAGGGAACGATTATGAAGAATCTGACCCGAAAATATGATAACTATGCCCTGTCCATTTCCGCAACAACAAGAGCAGCAAGACCGGGAGAGGAGGAAGGAAAGTCCTATTTCTTCGTCAGCAAGGATCGCTTTGAAGAGATGATTGATCGGGATGAGCTGGTGGAGTACGCCAAGTATGTGGACAATTATTACGGAACACCCCGAAAGTTTGTGGAAGATTGTCTTAACGAAGGAAAGGATGTTATTCTGGAGATAGAGATTCAGGGAGCCTTGAAAATTAAGAAAAAATTTCCCGACAGCCTTTTGATTTTTATGGCACCACCCTCCGCTGAGGAGCTCAGAGCCAGACTGATCGGCAGAAACACCGAGGATGAAGCGACAGTTAATAAACGCTTAAGTCGTGCCATTGTAGAGGCGGAAGGTGTAGAGGCCTATGACTATATTCTTGTCAATGCAGATATTGACACATGCACGGAAAAACTGCATAATTTAATCCGTGCCTCTCATGATCGGGCAGAGGTACATTTGGATCTGATTGAAGAAATCAGAAAGGACTTAAGGAGGATAGAAGATGCTACGTCCAACGTATAATGATTTAATAGAATCTATGAACCGCAATAGAGAAGAGGGGGAATTGGAAGTACAGTCTCGCTATTCCGTAGTAATTGCTAGTGCTAAGAGAGCCAGACAGCTGATTGACGGAGAGGAACCTTTGATAAAGGGAGAAGAGGGTAAGAAGCCTCTTTCCATGGCGATTGAAGAGATTTCCCGTAACCTTGTCAACGTAGAAAAGGGCTTGGATTATGAGGATGAGCCGATTATCCTTCCGGAGAAAGAAGAGTATTCTCGTTATGCCATTGATGAAGATTTGGATGAGGACGAGGATGTAGAAGAAGATTCGGAAGAAAAGGACGAAGAGGAAGACTTTTCCGAAAGGGATGAGGAAGAGGAAGACTTCGGAGAAGACGATTATCAGTCTGATAGTGAGGCCTAATGAAGCTTTATCTGGAGAGCTTAGGCTGTGATAAAAATAGAGTAGACGCGGAGAAGCTGCTTTTTGAGCTTTTACAGAAATATCCCGGTTCCTCCGTTACCGATGAGCCAAGTGAAGCGGAGATTGCCATTGTGAATACCTGCTCTTTTATTGGTCCCGCCAAGGAAGAAAGTATTCAGTGTATTCTGGATTTGGCGCAATACAAGGAAACGGGAAAGCTGGAGAAGCTTATTGTGGCAGGTTGTCTCGTGGAGCGCTACAAGGATGAGATTCGGAAAGAACTTCCGGAGATTGATGAAATTACTTCCGTAAAGGATTATGTGAAGAGACTGGACCATCAGATGGCCAGGGTAGAAAGCGGAGAGAAGTACAGTCGCTACTTAAAGATTGCAGAGGGCTGCGATAAATATTGCAGCTACTGCATTATTCCAAGGCTTCGCGGCCATTATCGTTCCATTCCCAAAGAGCTGGTCTTGGAAGAAGCAAGAGCTTTGGTTTCGGAAGGGGCCGGGGAGCTGATTTTGGTTGCCCAGGAAACCACTCTTTACGGTACGGATCTTTATAAAAAGAAGGCTTTGGCAGAGCTTTTGGCAGAGCTTTCCGAGATTCCGAATCTTCAGTGGATTCGGATTTTGTATTGCTACCCGGAGGAAATAGAACCGGAGCTGATTCGGGAAATGAAGAGGAATCCGAAGGTATGTCACTATCTGGATCTTCCTATACAGCATGCCTCTGACAGGATTTTAAAGAGGATGAATCGGAGAACCAGAAAGGAAGAGCTGAAGGAAAAGATTGCTCTTTTAAGAAAGGAAATGCCGGATATTGCCTTGCGCACCACGATTATTACCGGCTTCCCGGGAGAGACGGAAGAGGATTTTCAAGAGGTTTTGGACTTTATTTCGGAAATGCGTTTTGATCGTCTGGGAGCCTTTCCCTATTCTCAGGAAGAGGGAACCAAGGCTGCGGAGATGGAAGATCAGATTCCCGAAAAGCTGAAAAATCAAAGACTTTCTCAGATTATGGAGCTACAGCAAAATATTGCTTTCCGAAAGGCGGAGGAGCAGATAGGAAGAAAGCTGAAGGTTTTGGTTTGCGGCTATGACGAGGAGGAACAGAGAGTGCTTTGCCGTTCCTATATGGATGCTCCGGATGTGGACAGCTATCTCTATGTTTTCGGAGAGAAAAAGGAAGTGGGTAGCTTCCTATATGCTAAGGTAATAGATACGGAAGGCTATGATTTGATAGGAGAATGGTGTGAATCTACCGAATAAATTAACGCTGTTACGAGGAATTCTGGTTCCTTTCTTTGTGTTTTTTATCCTTTTAGAGGGTGGAAACAATCTTCTTTACCGCTATATCGGTTTGGGAATTTTCTGCTTTGCCTCCTTTACGGATTTTTTAGATGGTTATCTGGCCAGAAAGAATCATTTGGTGACCAATTTCGGAAAATTCATGGATCCTTTGGCGGACAAGCTTCTGGTGTGCTCTGCATTAATATGCTTGATTCCCCTGGGGGAGCTGCCGGCTTGGTATGTGGTCATTTTAATCGGAAGAGAGTTTGTGATTTCCGGTTTTCGATTGGTTGCGGCAGATCATAATATCGTTATTGCCGCATCAATCTTTGGAAAAGCGAAAACAGCCAGTCAAATGCTTATGATTATTTTGCTTCTTTTACAGATACCCGCTTTGGCTTTTGTGAATCAGATTTTTATTGTTTTATCTTTAGTGCTCACCATTCTTTCTTTGGTGGACTATGTATATAAAAATCACAGGGTAATTTCAGAGGGAGGCTTCTAATGGGAGATAAAAAAGAAAAGAAGGTTTTGGTGTATAATAGTGAGGCACCCATTGAAGAACAGGTGGTTTCTTTACTGAAAGGTTTAAAGAAAACCATTACTACCGCCGAAAGTATAACAGGCGGCATGATTTCAGCCGCTATTACTTCTGTGGAAGGAGCTTCCGAATGTTTTAAGGTGGGTTATGTCAGTTATTCCAACAAAGCAAAAAGGAAGTTGCTTTCCGTTAAGAAGGAGTTATTACGAAAGGAAGGAGCAGTTTCCTCCTCTGTGGCAAAGGAAATGGCTATTGGAGCCATGATGGAATCCGAGGCGGATTTGGCGGTTGCCGTAACCGGTAATGCAGGTCCTACTGCCTTGGAAGATAAAGAAATCGGTCTGGTTTACATTGCGGTTTGCGCCGGAGGAAAGACAAAGGTAGAAGAGTATCATTTTGCGGGAACTCGAAAAGAAATCCGAGAACAATGCTGTAACACCGCATTGGTGATGGTAAGAAACTATCTTTTGGAAAAAATGACTTAGTATGCGTTTTTCAAAATCTTTACAGTTTGGCGAAAGGGCCAAGAACTACATTCCCTATTTGATGGAGAATTTAAGAGAGGGACATACGATCCCCATGTGTTATTTAATCTACTCCGGCTTGGGAAATAACCTATATGAATTTTACGGGGCTCCCCATTGGTCTTTACCCACATTTCCCAGGAAAGAGGAAGAAATCCTTGGGGTGGCTTATGGCTATAAAGATGCCCTGTTGCTGGTGTCCGGGATGACCCGGCAAGCATTGGAGGAAGAAAGGAAATGCTCCTTGTCTTAGGGATTCTAAA
This sequence comes from uncultured Oribacterium sp., assembly GCA_963534765.1. Taxonomy (GTDB): domain Bacteria; phylum Bacillota; class Clostridia; order Lachnospirales; family Lachnospiraceae; genus Oribacterium. The sequence goes on along the minus strand of CAUSUG010000088.1, from coordinate 1,504 downwards.
ATGGATATTGCTGATTATTCTTATCCTGTTTTTGCTTCTTCTTTTCTTGCTTCTTCTGCTCTTGCTTCTTCCCTTTCGTTATGAAATCTTCGGGGAGAAGGAGAGAGAGGAGAAATTACCAAGGGGAAGAGGGAAAATTACTTATCCCGGTTTAAAAATTTCCGGAAGCTTTCAAGAGGGAAAATTAGAATATAAGGGAAAGTTTTTGTTTTTTACTCTTTTTGAGAGCGGCAAGGAAGAGAATTCTGAAAAGGACGAAGACTCTTCTCGAAATGTAGAAGGTTCGGGACAAGAAGCAGAACTCGTAGAGGAAGAAAATTGATGAAGGCTATGGAGAAAATCCTATCCATCCCTAAGAAGACCATACGGAAAGGGAAGGAAATAAAAAAGAAAATCCGGATGCTTACCCAAGAAGAAACAAAGGAGATGCTTGTCCTTGTTTTTCGCCAGATTCTCTATCTTCTTCATCATTCCAGGGTCAGGAACTGGAAGGGGGAGCTTTATCTTTCCATGGCGGATCCCTACACCTTGGGACAGGTTTTGCAGGGAATAGCACTTTTATCCCCATTCCTCGGAGATTCCCTGCATGTTTATCCGGAATTTGATGACTCCTATTACTACGGAGAGATTAAGGCAAAGGGAAAGTTTCGTTTGATCCATATCGTTATCGTGGCTGTTCGTCTTCTTCGGAACAGGAAGTTCCGAGAATTGCTTTTTAAGGGAGGAAATGATGGCAAATCATAATACACAAGAATTACTGAACGCCCTGTTTCAAGGCTTAGATGGTTTTGTCCAGTCGAAAACCGTGGTGGGAGAGCCCATTGTTGTGGGAAATACCACTCTGATTCCTCTGATGGAAGTAAGCTGTGGAATGGCAAGTGGAGCCTTTATGAAGGAGAATCAGAAAAAGGGGGATGGAGGAGCGGGAGCCATGAGTTCCAAAATCACTCCTGCTGCCATGCTGATTATCCAGGAGGGAAGAACAAAGCTCATTCGTGTGAAGAATGAAGATGCTTTTTCCAAGATTATTGATATGATTCCAGAGGCCATTGACAAGATTACAGGAGGAAGTCGGGTAACAAAGTCTGCAGAAGATTTGGCGGAAGAGAATCTGGAAAGCTTAAAGCAGAAGAACAATACGAAGAAAAAGGATAAAGTGGAAGAAGAATATGTCGCTCCGGTGATTGATCTGCCGGAGGAGGAAGCCATCGAGGAAATCGACTTAGTGGATATTGATTTAACAGACTAAGGATCGGTATTCCTGTGGGATTTTGTTTATTTCCGGGAATGTATAGGAGGAAAAAAACCGGAAATAAGGAGTTTTAGGAAAAAAGCAAGAAAGCCCTTGCAAGAAACTATTCTTTTTGCTATTATATTTTAGTCGCTGTTTTGCGGTGGAACTTTTAAAAGAGGGAGGTGCAATCATGGCTAAGTGTGCTATTTGTGAGAAGGCAGTGCATTTCGGCAATCAGGTAAGCCATTCACATAGAAGATCTAATAAGAT
>CAUSUG010000087.1:0-7999 GCA_963534765.1 uncultured Oribacterium sp. | reverse complement strand
TGTGGTTAATGCAAGCTTTCTCTTCATAATGCTCCTTTTCAATTAGTAAATTTTACACTCCCGTTTGCCACGTATCACACAGCAAACAGGCATTAGTATACCATATTAAAAAGAGAAGTTATATTTTGATTTTAAATAGAATATAGCTGTCTATTTGAATGTTCTATAGGAAGATAATGTTTTTTATGTTTACGCTTTTTGTGATACGGTCTGTGGGCGGGGAAGGTTTACGCTTTTATTGCTACTGTCTGTGGTCGAGAAAAGTTTACGCTTTTTGTGATACTGTCTGTGGTCGGGGCACGCTCTCGCTAACTTCGCCACGCAAGGGTACTAAGCGAAAAGCTACGGTTCCCTTGCTTTCCGCAAGTACCCGCGGGCTCAGATTACCCCGAGCCACAGACAGTATCATAAAAAGCTGTTCCCCGGAGTAATCAAATACCATCCTTGTAAAAATCTTTTAAAAGCTCAAAATATACTTTTTCACATCGAAGTACATCTTCTTTCTCCACGTATTCATCTCGTTGGTGGGCCATGTCTAGTGATCCGGGGCCGTAGGATAGGGTGGTATGGTTATCGCATTTTCCGGCAACCACGGCGGTATCGGTGTAGCCCGGGAAGGGGCAGACTTTGGCTTTGGGATATCCGGCTGCTTCAATGGCTTTTTTACATCTTGCCAAAAGCAGACTTTCCTCATAATGGGGTATGGCCGGACGATTTCCTGTAATGAAAATCGTGGATTGAAGACCGGGATAAGTTTTCTGTACTTTTTCCACCGCTTTTTCCAGTATTTCTTTTCCTGTTTCCGCAGTATAGGGGGGAACCAGACGCATATCAACGGAAACCTTGGCTTCTGCCGGAACCTGATAGGGATGAATTCCTCCACTGCACTGTCCGAAGCAGATTTTAGAATCTCCCAAAAAGCTATCCTTTTCTAAAGCTTCCACTCCCTTTTTGGCTTCCGGAATAGCCATAGCCATAGAGAGAATGGCATCAATTCCGGTTTCCGGTTCACTGGCATGGGCAGCCTTTCCATGAAACTGCCACTCATACCAAAACCGTCCCTTATGGGCGGTTTGAATAGTACCGTCTGTGGGCTCCGTGTCCATAAGCAAAGTATCTTTATCCAGCCATCCTGCTTGAATGGCTTTCTCCACTCCCTTCATGTCCCCCTCTTCATCACAGGTGAAGACCATTTGCAAAGAGTTCTTGGGCTTTTGCTTCTCCTTCTTCGCCAAAGCTAAGATTTGTAAAAATGCAGAGATTGCCGCAGCGGTTCCGCCTTTCATATCGCAGGAGCCTCTACCATACAGCCTATTGCCTTCCCACTCTCCAAAGGGATTTTTCTCCCAATGCAAGCCGATAGGTACCGTATCCATGTGGCAGATAAAACTGAAGCATTCCTTAGTTTCTCCCGGAAGGAGCACTCGAACAATGGGACGGTGAGCTTCTACCTCAAGCTTTTCCACAGTACCGGAAAGCTCCGATACCGCATCCTTTAGAAGTGCCAAAATATCCTCGGCTACCCCTTCCTCCAAAGCTCCCGGATTTGTACTTTCTCTAGCCACCAATTTTTCCAAAATCTCTATGCAGTTCATTTTCTTTAAGCCTTTCTAACGGTAAAAAAATCCCTCTCGCCAAACAGCAAGAGGGATTCCTTTATTATTTAATCTGTGCAGCTACTTCTGCAGCAAAATCTTCATTCTTCTTCTCAAGTCCCTCTCCTGTCTCGTAACGAACGAAACGAACAAGGGAAATTTCAGCGTTCTGAGCCTTTGCAACGCTCTCAAGGTACTGACCAACCTTCTGCTTTCCATCCTCAGCACGAACATAAACCTGGTCTACAAGACAAACTTCCTGTAATTCCTTGTTTAATCTTCCCTCAACCATACCAAGAAGAACCTTCTCAGGAGCATTTGGCTTCTCATTCTTCGCTGCAGCCAAAAGGATTTCCTTCTCGTTCTTTAAGTATTCCTGATCAACTTCTGCACGAGTGATGTACTTTGGATTTAAAGCGGCAATCTGCATTGCAAGGTTCTTTGCCATATCCTTGATTGCATCATTTACTACAGTGGACTTAACCTGTAAAAGAACACCGATTCTTCCGCCGGAGTGAATATAATCCTGAACGAAACCGTTTTCCTCGGTAATCTTGGTAAAACGACGGATGTTCATGTTTTCCCCAATTACGGAAATGGTAGCGGAAAGCTGCTCGGAAACAGTCTTGGAAGGATCTAAATCCCACTTCTCCTGTAAGAAGCTGTCGATATCCGTTGCAGATGTCTTTAATGCCTGAGCTGCTACTTCCTTTACGAAGTTCTGGAACTTTTCGTTCTTAGCAACGAAGTCGGTCTCAGCGTTAACTTCTACTACAACGCCGGTCTTTCCGTCATCGGAAATCTTTGTGAAGGAAACACCCTCTGCTGCAATTCTTCCTGCCTTCTTCTCTGCTCCTGCAAGTCCTTGCTCTCTCAAGTACTCTACAGCCTTATCCATATCTCCGGCTGTCTCTGTAAGAGCCTTCTTACAAGCCATCATTCCTGCTCCGGTAATCTCTCTTAATTCCTTCACCAGTGCTGCGGTAATCTCTGCCATTTTCTTTCCTCCTTTTTAACGATAACATTAGGGAAATAGTCCCTTCTACTCATAGAGCAAAAGGGACCTGATTTATCTTATGCCTCTTGTGTGAAATCTTCTTCACTGCTTGCTAAAGCTGCTTCTTCCTCGGTCATATCACCCTGCTTAGCCTCGATAACGGCATCAGCCATCTTAGCAACGATTAACTTGATGGCACGGATAGCATCGTCGTTACCCGGGATGATGTAATCCAGCTCTTCAGGATCCGCATTGGTATCTGCAATTCCGAAAAGAGTAATTCCAAGAGAATGAGCCTCCTGTACGCAAATCTTCTCCTTCTTCGGATCGATTACGAAGATTGCATCGGGAATAGACTTCATATCCTTGATTCCGCCAAGGTTAGCCTCAAGCTTAGCCCACTCCTTCTTCAAAAGAGTAACTTCCTTCTTTGGCAATACATCAAAGGTTCCGTCTTCAGCCATCTTCTCAATGTCCTTTAATCTCTGGATACGAGAACGAATGGTCTTGAAGTTGGTAAGCATTCCGCCAAGCCAACGCTCATTTACATAGAACTCTCCGCAACGAAGAGCTTCAGCCTTAACAGCGTCCTGAGCCTGCTTCTTTGTTCCTACGAAAAGGATGGTTCCACCGTTAGCAACGATCTGAGACAATGCGTTGTAAGAATCATCTACAAGCTTTACAGTCTTCTGTAAGTCGATGATGTGGATACCGTTTCTCTCGGTGTAGATGTATGGAGCCATCTTAGGGTTCCATCTTCTGGTCTGGTGTCCAAAGTGTACACCTGCTTCTAAAAGTTGCTTCATTCCAATTGCACTCATTTTTCTACCTCCTTGGTTATACTTCCTCTATATGCTTTGTGCGTACCGGATTCATCAGAGACACCGCCGGTTTTCCATATAGAGTGATAATTTGCCTAAACTTAGGCAGGATAAAAGTCGCCTTTCAAAGACGCGACTCCTACTATATCAAATCCTCTTCTTTTTGGCAAGAAAATTATCATAGGCACAAAATTGTTTTATTATAGTCGCAAACTCTTTTTTCCCTTAAAGCTATGGTATGATATCGTAACTACAGATATTGGACAGCTCATGATACGGGATTGCTGCTACCATGCTTCTCATAATTTTAATATTAAGCTTAGGAAAAAGGGGATTTTCATGTTGACTACTTCTTTAGATCTTATTGTAAATGCTGCCATAAACAAAGCAGGGCTCAAAGAAGAGCCCTGCCATATTCAACTTTTAAAAGAGGAAGGCTCCTTTCCTTTCATCGTCCTCTTCAGCATCGGGGAAAATGAATATTTTCTCCATATTTTTCATGAGCTTGTAGAGGAACTGTCTTCCACCATATCCTACGCCCTATATACGAAGGACCAGGAACTTCTTTGTCAGGGCAAAACAGAATTCTACTCTTCCCTGAACCCCTTTGCCACGAAGCCTTATCAGCACCTCATTCCGGAAAAGATGTCCTGTGATCTTTGTCAGAAAAAGCTTCGGGGAGAATGCGGAGGCTTTGGGGATAATTCCTGTGAGGACAAGTTTTAAGCGCCTTACGTCAAGACTTACTATAAAAACATCCTTTGAAAGTATTAGCAGAAGCAGCTTATGACGGGAATTTCTTTAACCGCTTCATACATTTGAAAAATGCCGGAATCAAAAAGGCATCCGCAAAAATCCAAGCCAGGGGAGAGGCGTAACAAGCCGCCATATAGCCCAGTAATGGAATAAAGATAAAAGCCACAATAATTCTTGCTATCATTTCGCTTACCCCGGCCAGCATAGCGAATCCGGAGAAGCCCATGCCCTGAACGGAAAAACGCCAAACGTTTAAAACCGCTAAAGGAATATAGAAAAAGGCATTTCCCAAAAGGAATTCCTTAGCCATTTTAATAACTTCCACTTCATTGGCATTAATAAAAATCTTGGGAATTTCATCTCCGAAGAAGAAAAGTACAGCGCAAATCAATACTGCATAGATACTTCCCACCTTGGTGGCTTCCCAAACACCCTTTTTAATACGTGAGAGCTTTCTGGCACCAACATTTTGTCCTGCAAAGGTTGCCATGGTTACCCCTAAAGAATCAAAGACACAACAGCAGAAATTACTGATTCTTTGTCCTGCGGTAATGGCTGCCATAGCCTGAGAACCGAGACCGTTCACCGCTGTCTGTAGGATAACGGAACCGATGGCGGTGATACTGTACTGCAAGCCCATGGGAACACCCATCAAAAGCAGTCTTTTATAGTAATGTCTTTCCGGTTTCAAATCTTCCTTTTTCAGGTGAATAATCGGAAAGCGCTTAATCATATAGATTAAACACAATAGTCCGGAAACAAACTGAGAAATAACAGTAGCATAAGCCGGGCCATCCACCCCGAATCCCAAAAAGCGGATACTCACATAGTCCAGAATAATATTCAAAAGCGCCGCAAGAATCAGGAAATACACCGGAGTTTTGGAATCCCCCAGAGAACGAACAACGGAGCTTGTAATATTATAAAGAAAGGTCGTCGGAATCCCCAAAAACACAATAAAAATATAGAGATAGGCATAGGAAAAGGTTTCTTCCGGTGTATTCATCCAGTGAAGAATCGGTTCTGTCAAAATACCGATGACAATGGTCATAACAACAGAAAAAATCACGGTTAAATACAGAATGTTTCCTACGTATTTTCTGAGCTTTTCAAACTGTCCCGCACCGAATTTCTGTGCCACGGGAATCGCAAAACCGGAGCAGGTTCCGATGACAAAGCCGTTAATCATGAAGTTGATGGCTCCCGTGGAACCTACCCCCGCAAGGGCCTTCAGTCCAATCATCTTTCCAACGATAATGGTATCCATCATGCCGTAGAACTGTTGGAACAAGGTTCCCAACAACATAGGAAAGGCGAAACGAAGAATTAAAGTTAAAGGGTCTCCTTCCGTAAGATTTAACATTGCGGTTTTCTTCTCTGTAGTTTTAATCTTCTCTATTGTTTCTATCTTCTCTTCATTCCCGGTCTTTACCAGCTTTTCTGTTTTCTCAATGGTTTCCGTCTTCTCGATATTCCCCACCAATTCTGTTTTTGTCGTTACTTCTGTCTTCTCTAACTCCTTCATTTCCCCTCCTCTCTCTAACCATCATTTTTATAAATAGAAAAAGGAAAGGCACGCCCTTCCTTTTTTCAAGCTTTGTGCATTATAGGGCAGAGTCCTTTCCTTGTCTATAGGATAATGTGAAAATTCTGTGATTATTTTTTGCTAAAAATGGCTTATCTCTTGGCTTCCCTTAAATTCTCCTTTATTCTTAGGCTTCTTTAATTTCACCATTTTGATAGGCTTCCAACAAATCCAAAAGATCCGTCATTTGCCTGCGAAGCTCTATACCCTTATCCGTTTCTCCGATTCGGATTCTGGTTTTCATTCTTTCCACCATCTGAATCTCCGGAGTATTCTCCTCTCCCTTATGGAAATCTTTATGCTTTGCCAAAGACAAATGCTTGGAATCATATATCAAGGTGTAGCCTGCAATTCCCGTCTTGGAATGATAAGCTTTGGAAATTCCCCCATCAATGATGAAAAGCTTTCCTGAAGCTTTAATGGGACTTTCCCCTTTCTTGCTCTTCACCGGTACATGACCGTTCACAATATGGGAAAGCTCCGGATCCTCATCAAACTCCTGAATAATCTTATCCACATAGCTTTCTTTTTCTATCCATCTGTAATAGGAATTGAAGCTTTCTTTATGACTTTCCGGGTCCTCAATAAAACAATGCTCAAAGGTGGTCATCTTATCCTTCCCGAAGAGGGGAGACTTAGGCCCGCACCAAAGATACCAGAAGAAATCCGTAGCATAAAGCTTTCCATTAGGATCCAACTCTTCATTCATAAAGTAGGCTTCAATACACTTTTGCTCACAGTAATCCATTAAACGCTTTCCGGAAACCTCTCCATCTCTGGTGTTTAGAGGAAGAAAATCTCCATCCTCCGTCATGGGGATGCAGCCATGATATAAAATATTATGATTGATTATTTTATACATGGAGCCATGGGTAAAGAAAAAATCAATATGTCTTTTTAAGACTTTGGAATGGGTGAAGCTGTAGATCAGGGTATCCATAAGCTCCTGCTCTTTTTCCGATAGGGTATAGGGATCCTTCCAATCCACCGTAGGAAAATGACAGTCCTTCATGGGATAGATCTTCCCGGCTACCTCCACCTCTCCCTTCTCCAGATTGACCTTATGGAGAAGCATTCTATGCTCCAGGCCATACTCAGGATGCCTGCGTATCAGCTGTCCCTCCAGCTTCCACATCATCACACTGATGGTCTTACACATTTTCGCAGCCAGCTCCGGCTCTACGGAATCCGCAATATTTTTATCCCATAAATGAGGCGTAAAGCAGCTACAGGGATCATTCCCATAGACCTCCTGGGCAAACATGGACAGAGGACGAAGATTGATACCATAACCGTCCTCCAAAACATCAAAGCTGTTATAGGAGGTGGCAATACGTAAAACATTGGCAATGCAGGCAGGATTTCCGCAAAAAGCCCCCATCCAGTCCACATCATGATTTCCCCACTGAATATCCACATCGTGGAAGCACATCAGCTCCTCCATAATCTGATCTGCATGGGGGCCTCTATCGAAAATGTCTCCGATAATATGCAGGCTGTCTATACTAAGACTTTGAATCAACTCACAAAGAGCAATTATAAAAGCCTGTCCTCTCTCTACATCTAAAATCCCCTGTAGAATCTCTTTATGATAAAGTCTGGTATCTTCTTCCTCATCATGCAAAAGCTCGTCAATGGCATAGGCAAATTCCTTGGGAAGCTTTTTCCGAACCTTGGAACGGGTATACTTGGAAGCAATCTTAAGGCATAGGGCCACCAGACGGTGAATGGTAATCTTCTGCCATTCCTTATCCTCCAGATAGGTATTGCGCTTATCCATAAAAGTCTCTCTGGGATAATAGATCAGGTTGGCTAAATTCAACTGTTCCTCTTCTCCAAGATAATGAGAAAATACATCGGAAATCTTAGAACGAATCACTCCTGAAGCGGAACGCATCAGGAAAATAAAGGCTTCACTTTCTCCGTGAAGGTCTGAAAAAAAATACTCAGTCCCCTTGGGAAGACCGCAAATTGCCCGCAAATTGATAATCTCCGCTGCCGCTGCATCCGCACTGGGAAAGCTCTTTGCCAGCAGACGAAGATAATCCAAATCTCTTTTCATACACCCTCCTTGACTGTTTATGAACCGAAGTTCTGCATTTTTTCCCGGCATATTTCTGTAATTCTTTTGATTTTCTCCTGAAAATGTATTAATACTGTCACTTTACCATATTTTTTGATAAAAAATCTATCTTTTTTGTTAGAAATTAAAAAAAGAACTTGTTAAACCAAAAAAGCATTTCAC
>CAUSUG010000086.1:0-8116 GCA_963534765.1 uncultured Oribacterium sp. | reverse complement strand
TGTATAAGAGACAGTGCGAGTGCTTTCCTTTAATGAGGTGGCCAGCAACGTGCAGATTCAGGCCATCGGAAGTCTTCGTTTGGAGGATGACCTGGAGGAAAAGGGAACCGCTTAATTTAATAAAAAAAATTTTTAAAATCTTACTTGAGACTCTACAGAAAAAGACCTACATGCAGGAGTAAGAAAAAGAGTAGAGTACGAAGGGAAAGAGGGGTTGAGATTGAACGTGTTGAATTATTCCCAACTGGAAGAAGAATCAAATGAGGAGCTTTTTGCCCTCTATAAGGAGACCGGCTCCCAAGAGGTCAAGCAGGAGCTTACCATGCGCTACGTTTACATCGTGCGCTCTATTGCTTATCAAATGCGGGAAATGTACTATGATTTCATGCAGACCGATGATATCGTAAACGAAGGCGTAATCGAAATCATGCGGGCTATCGAACGCTATGATGAGAGTAAGGACAATAAGTTCGAGACCTTTATTTCCCGACGTATCCGGGGAATGGTTATTGATATGATGCGGAAAAATGACTGGCTTCCCCGAAATTTCCATAAGGACAGCCGTTCTATTGAAACCGCCACGGTAGAGCTGAACAATCGTCTGGGAAGAGCCCCCACCGATGAGGAGCTGGCAGACTATTTGAATATGAACGTAAAGAAGTTGCAGAAGATTCAGAGAATGAGCAACATGGTCAATGTGCTTTCCCTGGATATGACCTACGATGAGGGAAATGAAACCCTCCTGCAGATTCCTTCCGAGGATCACAGCACCCAACCGGAATTCAGCTTTATGCAGAAGGAAAATGTCCGCGCGCTTACAGAGGCCATTGAATCCTTACAGGAAAAGGAAAAGCTGGTTATTTCCTTATATTATGTGGAAGAATTGAATATGAACCAGATTGCGGAGGTAATGGAAGTATCTCAGCCCCGCGTATCCCAGCTGCATAGCATTGCTATCCGTAAGCTGCGGAAGTATATGGGAGAACATGGAGAGGACTAAGCGATGCTTAGTCCTTTTTTGATTTCCCCCTTAATATTTTCCCAAAGCCTGTCGATATAAGAGAGAAGATTAAAGATTCTTGTCTTCAGAAAGGAAAAGGAATGTATCAAGGATTCTATGACTTAGCCTCCGGGATGATTACCCAAAGGAGAAATCTCAACAATATCAGTAACAACATGGTGAATATCCAGACCTCCGGATATAAGAAAGACACCATGGTGAGCAGCACATTTAAAGAAGAAATGATGATTCGGACCGGAAAATACAATAAGAAGGGACCTGAGGATTTGGCGGTGGCTTCCAGAATCAAGTCCGCCTCCAAGACCTATACGGACTATGAGCAGGGTTCCTATGAGCTTACGGACGGAATATACGATACCGCCATTTCCGGAAAGGGATTTTTCGCGGTCAGCACCCCCCAGGGAACCCGCTATACCAGAGGAGGAGCCTTCTCTGTGAATGAAAACGGTGTGTTAGAGCTGGCAGGGGTTGGAAAGGTACAGAGTGAGGAAGGTCACGATATCGTGCTTCCCAATGATAACTTTGCCATCGATCCGGACGGTTCCATCTTTGATCCCAACAGTACGGGTAATACCAGAACCGTTTACGGTACTCTGAAGGTGGTAGATTTTGCGGATTATAACGCTTTACATAAGGAGGACAATAACCTCTTTTCCACAAATCAGACGGAGCTGAAAAAGCCGGCAGACAGCAGTATTAACTGGAAAATGCTGGAAAAATCCAATGTAAACATGGTGGATGAAATGACTACCATGATGAGTTCCCAAAGAGCACTGCAAAGTGCGGCACAGATGCTGAGAATGTATGACACGGTAATGGCGAAAGCCAGCTCCGATGTGGGACGAATTTAAATATAAGGAGAAACTAAGATGAATATGTCCTTCTATGTGGGGGCTCTGGGAGCAGATGCCAGCCAAAAGAAGATGGGAGTTATTTCCAATAACCTTGCCAATATCAACAATACCGCTTTTAAGCCGAAAAATGCTATTTTTTCCGATCTGATTAACTATAACTTAAACGATTCTCCGGAAGCAAAGACCGATTTGCAGGCAGAGGCGGGAACCGCAGTGGTTCGTACCAATACGGAGTATAGTCCTGCGGCTTTTCATACTACAGGACAGCCTAATGACTATGCTATCGGAAATGCCAATGCTTTCTTTAAATTACAGAATCCGTCCTCTGGGGAGATTACTTATACCAGAAACGGACACTTCCACGCAGGAGAAATGCCGGATGGAAAGTTCTATCTTTTTACAGAGTCCGGAAAGCATGTTTTGGATGAAAACGGAAAGAAGATGCTGGCGGATGATACTGCTTTAAAAGCGATTGAGGCGGCAGGACAGACCGGTGGAAATACGGCGAATGCCAACAATGCCACCGAAGAAGTAAAGCAGAAAATTGGTGTTTATACAATCAACTATCCGAGCCGATTAGTAAATAAGGGCGATAATGAGTTGGCGATTCGTCCGGGAGACCAAAACAACAAAGATTCTGTAATACAGAATCCTATTTTGGAGTCCGGAACACTGGAAAGCTCCGGAACCGATATGGCAAAGGAGATGACCAGACTGATTGAAAGCCAGAGAGCCTTTACCTATGCCTTAAAGATGGTTCAGACCTCCGATGAAGTGGAAGGTACCATCAACCAGCTTAGAGGATAATAGCTAAAGACTTACTCATTCTTTCAAAGCAAAGGAACCAAGGAATGGAAGGAAAGAGAATCCAAAGGAGTGGAGTAAAGAATGAAGATTAATCGTTATGAAGACATGAACCTTCAGGAACTGGATGTGATGAAGGAGATTGGAAGTATAGGAACGGGACATGCAGCAACGGCCCTTTCCCAATTACTCCAAAAAGAAGTACGGATTACCATTCCCCAGGTGCAGATTTTGGGCTATAACGGGGCGGTAAAACGGATCGGCGATGAGGAAGAAATCGTAGGAGCCACTCTGGTGCAAATGTCCGGAGATTTAAACGGTTTGATGCTTTTCCTCTATGACCGAAACTTTGCCAATACGGTTTTGGAAAAATTACTGGACAAGAAATACAACAATTTTTCCGAGATGGATTCCATGGCCTTTTCCGCATTGGCAGAGGTGGGAAATATCGTTATTTCCACCTACATTACTGCTTTCTCGGATTTGGTTCATGTGGATTTGAGTCTGTCGGTTCCCAGCAGCACAGTAAATATGCTGGGAGGAATCCTTACCGTTCCTATGGTGGAGTTTGGCTATGAAACCGATAAGCTGATGTATTGTAATGCGGAATTTGTCATGGATGGCAAAAGTCTTCCCTCGTGGCTTTTGATGTTACCTGATATAAGCTCCTTGAATACGATTCTGGAAAAGCTGGGAGTGTAAACCATGCTTTTGGAGAAACAGCTCAAGGTAGGGATTGGCGACATGAAGTTAACCCGAGGAGAGGGAGTGATTATTACCTACGCTTTAGGCTCCTGTATAGGACTGGCCTTTTATGATTCTTATATCAAGCTGGGGGCATTACTTCATATCATGTTGCCGGAACAGGTCAATTTATCGGATCCCAACGTATTCAAGTATGCGGATACGGGGATTAGGGAAACCCTCCGAAAAATGGCAGCCTTCGGTATGGTGAAAAGTCGTACCACGGTGAAAATTGCAGGAGGAGCCAAGATGTTCGAAATCAGCGGAAATGCGGGCTTCGGAAACATTGGACAGCGAAATATTGAAAGTGTTAAAAAAATTCTTCGGGAAGAGGGAATACAGCTGGTGGCGGAAGACACCGGCGCAAATTATGCAAGAACCATGAGTCTGGACACCGGAACGGGGGAAGTGTTAATACGGATCTACGGACGGGATGATGTTCGGATTTAAGGATAGATAACAAACTGTAATGCGGGCAAGAGGCTAGTCCCGGGTTCAGGGAAGAACGAAAAGGGAGAGGATTATAGAAATGAAGAAGAAAAACGAAAAGGAAGGCATTTTATTAGAGTCCGGAACCAACGAAATTGAGATTATGAAGTTTCGTGTTCTGGGAGAGTTTTACGGAATCAATGTGGCTAAGGTAAAAGAAATCATGATGACTGAAAAGATTAAGCCTATGCCCCATTCTCATCCTTCCGTAGAGGGATTTTTCAAGCCGAGAGAGCAGCTGATTACCGTAATCAACCTGGCGAACTACCTGACCGGCGCTACACCGGAGCAGGGAGCAAGAGATCTGTTCATTATCACACATTTTAATAAAATGATGGTAGCTTTCCGTGTGGATTCTATCGAAGGCATCAGCCGTATTTCCTGGCAGAGCATCCAGAAGCCGGATCGTACCTTGGCAAATGGTGCGGAATCCGTAGCTACCGGTATTGCTCAGTGTGATAACCAGCTGGTAACCATCTTGGATTTCGAGAAGATTGTTGCGGAAATTTCTCCGGAAACCAGCATCCAGATTGAAGAAATCGAGCAGATGGGTGAAAGAGACATTACCACAGCTCCGGTAATCATTGCGGAGGACTCTGTACTTCTTCAGAAAATGATCGGTACTTCTTTACAGAAGGCAGGATTTAAGGATGTTAAAATCTTTAACAACGGACAGGAGTGTTGGGACTATCTTTCCTCTCTCAAGAACGATCCGGATCTTTACAGAAAGGCAAATGTCTTAATCACCGATATTGAGATGCCTATCATGGACGGACATCGTCTTACCAAGCTGGTAAAACAAGATATGCGTCTGAAGAGAATTCCTGTGGTAATCTTCTCTTCCTTAATCAACGATCAGATGCGGGTTAAGGGAAAAGAAGTAGGAGCCGACGAGCAGCTGACCAAGCCGGAAATCGGCCACCTGGTAGAGGTTTTGGACGTTTTAATCAAGCGCTTCTTGGAGTCTGAGCATGCAGGCTTCAGAAATGAAGAGTAATCAGGAACAATTTCACTGAACAGTATAGTAGTTTGGAAAGTTTTACGGAACGGCAGAGTATGCCGAGTGGCTTATACTGAACAGTAGAGAATGTTAGAAAAATTTCACTGGACAGAAGTGAAAAGATATAATAAGAATTGAGATGGACCAAGGACGGAGGAGCACTTTCAGGAAGAAAGAAGTTCTTTCGTCCTTTTTGTTCAATATACTATACATTGGATTTTGAATTGGGTATAATGGAGGAGATAAGGGATGAAGATTAAAGGATTTATGCAGAAGGAGACAAAGACTCTTTCCCGAAAAGGAAAGGACGCTTTGTCCCGTTGTCGCTTTTCCAAGAAGGGTGCGGCTTTCCTGTTCGGTCTTTCCGCATTGTGCTTATCCGCAGTGCCTGCCTTTGCAGAGGTCAGTGCTTCGGACGGAGAATGGGTGCAGCAGGGAGAATCTTGGTATTTTATGCTGGGACCGAATACTCCTTTGGAAAATGAGTGGATTAACTATAACGGACAGTCCTACCATATCGGTAGCGGCGGCCTGATGACCACAGGAAAGTATGTGGATCCGGAGGACAAGACAGAGTATTTCTTTGATCAGGACGGAAGACTTTTGGAAGAAGAGTTTTCCAAGGACGGTAAGACCTATATCGGGAAGGAAGGAAAAGAGCTTGTGAACTTCAATAAGTATCGTCAGATGCTTAGAGAAGAGCTGGAAAAGGACAAGACCAAGGACTTCGGAAAGAAGCAGGCGGTGGATGTGGCGGATCCGGAAAGCTCCGAAAAGACTCTCACCGGAGAGGAAGTTTTTCCAAAATCCTTTGCCTTAATCGATATGGATCAGGACGGCTATAAGGACCTTGTTCTTTATAAAGAAGCCGTGGAAGAGGGAAAAGAAGAACCGAAATCCGTATTATCCGTTATCCTCTATCAAGAGAAGTTACCAGAGCAGAAGGGAAGTTCTGTAGCACAGAACAAGGAGAGAAGCCTTGCGGCCCTCTTAGAAGAGGAAGCCAACGGCGCTTATCAGGTAGAACTGAGAAAGAACAATTTAACGGGGGAGCCGGTAGTTTATCGGCATAACGGGAACAGCGATTCCATTTTCCGTGTCACAAAGAATGCGGGATTGGAGCAGATTTTCTCCCTGTCCACCGGGGCAAATGCCTACGGAGACCCGGAGTATCGTTCATTTTCCGACAGTATCTCCCAATCCTTGTACCAAAGTGAGCTGCTGACCCTGAAGAATCAATACGGGGAAAGCTATCCGGGAAAGCGTTTTAATCTGGATGAGGCAGGTATCACGGAGGGCTTAAAGAACTTTACAAAGGAAGAACTTTCTTTCTATTCATCACAGGAAGGTGCATAAGAAAAATCTTTTCCCTAAGCATGCTGTTTCGTTTGCTTAGTCAGGATTTTTTGATGCAGGGAGGTTCATTTTGTCAATCATTATCACAGTATCCAATCAAAAGGGAGGCGTAGGAAAAACCACCACCTCGGCAGCCATCTGCGCAGGACTGGCAGACCGGGGAGCGAAGGTTTTGGGCATTGATTTAGACCCACAGGGAAACTTAGGCTTTTGTATGGGCTTAGAGGGAAGCAACCCCACCACCATATTGGATGCCTTACAGGGCAAGGTTCGGGTGCAGCAGGCGATTCGCCGACTGAAAAAATGCGATATTTTACCCTCCGACATTTCCCTTTCCACCACAGGACTGGAAAAGCTGGCTCCCGGAAAGCGGGAAGTGGCTTTAAAGGAAATGCTGCAACCCCTGATGGATTACTATGATTATGTGGTGATTGATACTCCCCCGGCATTGAATTTATTAACCATCAATGCCTATGCCGTATCGAATTTCTTAATTATTCCCATGTCCTCGGATATCCTGTCTTTGGTGGGATTGTCACAGCTAAGGGAAACCATTGATACGGTAAAACAGGGGCTTAATAAGGATTTAAAGGTCTTAGGGATTCTTTTGAACAAGTTTGACAAGAGAACCACTTTGGCAAGAGACGTGGAGGAAATGGCAGGAGGCCTAGCGGAACAGATTTCCACCAAGGTTTTCGAAACGAAGATTCGTCCCGGAGTGGCCATTGCGGAAGCACCGGCCCATGGGGAAGATATCTTTTCCTACAACAAACGTTCTCCTGCGGTAACCGATTACGCAAGATTTATTGAGGAAATCGCAGAGGATATCCATTTAAGAGAGGTGATCGGATAATGGCTACAAAGAAGACAACGAAATCCAACAAAACATCCCATGTATTGAATTTATTAACTTCAGCTCCTGTAGCGGAGGAAGGGCTTGAGCAGGCAGGGGGAAGTGCACAGGCAAGTGCCGGAGGGAATGCTTCCGGCGGGGCAGGAGTAACTCTTGATCCCAATATGCTTTCCGACTTCCATGAGGCGGCAAAGAAGACCAAGGAGGCTGCAGAGCATTTTGACGGTGCGGTAAGCAACTTCCAATCTGCTGTGGAAAACTTCGATGTGAAGGAAGAGCAGATGAAGGAAGAACATAAGAAAGAAGCCGAGAAGGCAGAAAAGCAGAAAGAAGAGCTTCAAAGAGCTTTAGAAGAGGAAAGCAAGGCGGAGAATCAGGAGAAAGAGGAGCCGGCATCCCTTCCTTCCTACAAGAAGAGTAAGATTACCGTTATTGATGAATCTTCCGAAAATGATAAAATCACCAATGAAATTCAGTTGAATCTGGAGAAGAAGCTTCTGGCGGAATATGATGAGCCGGAACCTGAGTTCCACATTGTAAACGTGATGCTGGACATCCTTAAAACCAAGGATGTAAGAGGGCTGATTCAAAAGCACGGAGGCTGTACCTGTGATAAGTGTATCGCCGATGTTACCGCCCTTTCTCTCACCCAGCTTCCTGCGAAATATGTGGTGCTGGATAAGGATAAGACCTCTCCCATGATCGGTTTCTATCAGAGCAAGTATCAGTCCGACATTTTTGTGGCAATGTTGAAGGCGGTTCTGGAGGTTAAGATGCATCCTCACCATGATCCGAACAGAGGTAGAGACACTACCAAGTTTGACGCGGAGGAGAGAAAGAATCTGAAGAACAGTCAGGGGATTGCGTAAGGATTTCTTTTCACTGTAGCGGTTTAGAGATATGCGGAATAAACGGAATTATCGCATTTTCCGGTATTTCGTGATTACTACAAAATCCCGAAATTGATTCAAAAAATTATATAAACAATTTATATT
>CAUSUG010000085.1:0-8147 GCA_963534765.1 uncultured Oribacterium sp. | reverse complement strand
ATTTAAATATATAAATTTTGGTTATTAAGCACATAGCGACATGTTGGCTAAAGTAGTATTTCTATCTTGCTTCAAGGGATTGTAATACCGTCCGCCAGTCGTTTCTTACGATGACCGGGGTATCAAAATATATTTTTATATATGGAGGTATTAAAATGGAGTACGAGAAAATGTTAGGTGTAGAGGCACCAAAGTCATGGACACACGTAGTGAGAGAAGTTCCTACAGTTACCCAGGAGCAGAGAAGAAAAGCTCTGGAAATGACGCATTACAATGAGTTTGCTTTTCCGGCAGGTCTTTTATACATTGACTGTCTTTCCGATTCGGGTACTACATCCATGACAGACACACAGTGGTCAGCGATGTTCCTTGCAGATGAATCTTACGGAAGAAACAAAGGATATTATGTTCTTTTGGATGCATTTAGAGATGTATGGGAAAGAAGAGACAATCAGAAGAGACTCATCAATTACATCAAAGAAGGTGTAGACAAGGATGATGTTGAAAAAATGATGAATGAAGTGTATCTGGTGGACTATGAGGGCGGATTTATCAATGGCGGTAAGTACCAGCTATCGAGACCTAATACATTTATCGTTCCTCAGGGACGTTGTGCAGAGGCACTTTTGTTTGATGTATTAAAGCCCTTATTTGCAAAGAGATGGCCGGGCAAAGTATTCACGATTCCATCAAATGCTCATTTTGATACCACAGAAGGTAATATCAAGCAAATGGGCAATGTGCCCAGAAACCTTTTCCATAAGGAAATCTTATTTGAGGTACCAAAGAGCGGAAAATATGAGAAGAATCCTTTTAAGGGAGATATGGACATTGATAAGCTCAACCAGCTTATTGAGGCTGTAGGCGTAGAGAATGTTCCGCTGATTTATTCTACAGTTACTAATAACTCTGTATGCGGACAGGCTGTTTCCATGAAGAACATCAGAGAGGTTTCCAAGATTGCACACAAGTATAATATTCCATTTGTTATGGACGGTGCAAGATGGGCAGAGAACTGTTACTTCATTAAGATGAATGAAGAGGGCTATGGGGACAAGTCTATCTGTGAAATTGCAAAAGAGATGTTCTCCTACTTTGATGTGGTTTCTGCATCCCTTAAGAAAAATGGACATGCCAATATGGGTGGCGTTTTGGCTTTCCGTGACAAGGGACTTTTCTGGCAGAAGTTCTCAGAGTTCAATGAGGACGGTAGTGTAAAGACAGATATCGGACACCTTTTGAAGGTTCGCCAGATTTCCGCTTATGGAAATGATTCTTATGGCGGAATGTCCGGACATGATATTATGGCACTTTGCCAGGGTATGTATGAAGAGGCAAGATTTGACTATCAGGATGAAAGAGTAAGACAGTGTCAGTATTTGGCAGATGGTCTTACAGCAAACGGTGTTCCTGTAGTACAGCCTGCAGGAGGACACGGAATTTATATTGATGTTGATAAGTTCTTTAACTATAAGAGAGGCCATGAGAGCTTTGCAGGACAGGCACTTTCTCTGGAGATGATTCACCGTTACGGTATTCGTTGTTCAGAGCTTGGAGATTTCTCTATGGAATATGATCTGAAAACTCCTGAGCAGCAGAAGGAAGTATGTAATGTTGTCCGTCTGGCGATTAACAGAAGTCAGTTTAGCAAGCAGCACATGGACTATATTATTGTAGCACTGACACAACTTTATAAAGACAGAGATACAGTTCCCAATCTAAAGATTACCTTTGGTCATACATTACCAATGAGACATTTCCATGCATGGGCAGAGCCATATGCTCCATCTAAGGAAGAAATGTGTGAGGAAGGAAATTACAAATATTGGGAAAAATAAATGAGATATCGTAGGATATGCCGGCGATACTCGAAAAAAATAAAATATCTTGGCGTCCGGTCTTGTAGAGACCGGACTGCTATCCACAAGAGAGACTTACATTTTTATCAAGATGGAGGAAGCTTATGGGTTCAGATAATACCGCTGTAAAGCAGGATGGATTTAACTCACAAATAGGTTTTATTATAGCCTGTGTAGGTTCAGCCGTTGGTATGGGAAACCTGTGGAGATTTCCGGTGCTTGTGTCAGCCTGGGGAGGTATGACTTTTTTGATTCCCTACTTCTTATTTGTTATCTTGATCGGTAGCACAGGAGTGGTGGAAGAAATCGCACTGGGAAGGAGCACGGGAAAAGGTCCTATAGGAGCATTCGGTGCTGCTATGGCTCATGCCGGAAAAAGTAGAAAACTTGGTGAGAGCATAGGAATTATACCCACAATAGGTTCTTTGGCTCTTGCTATAGGCTATTCCTGCGTAGTAGGCTGGATTTTTAAATATGTTGTCATGGCATTTACAGGTAAGCTCTTTGGAATGGGTACCAATATGGAAGTCATCGGAGGAACTTTTGGATCCACCGCTACGGCTTTCGGAAATAATATGTGGATCATTATTGCGCTTATTGTAAATTTCGCCATTATGGCATTTGGGGTTGCGGATGGTATAGAAAAAGCAAACAAGTTTATGATGCCGCTGCTTTTCGTAATGATGATTGGACTGGCTATTTACATAGGAATTCAACCGGGGGCAGTGAACGGATACAAGTATATCTTTACTGTAAATCCGGAGGGATTAAAGGATGTAAGACTTTGGATATTTGCATTCGGACAGGCATTTTTCTCCCTTTCTATTGCAGGAAACGGTACGGTTATTTACGGCTCCTATCTCAGTAAGAAAGAAGATGTACCTTTCTCTGCAATGAACATAGCTATATTTGATACCTGTGCAGCACTTCTGGCAGCGCTGGTTATTATTCCTGCTATGGCGACATCAGGAGCAGAGCTTAGTGAAGGCGGCCCGGGACTCATGTTCATTTACCTTGTAAATATCATGAATCAGATGCCCGGTGGTATGCTTGTAGGAATTATATTCTTCGTATGTGTTACCTTTGCAGGACTCAGTTCACTTGTGAATCTGTATGAGGCGCCTGTAGCTACATTGCAGCAGCAGTTTAGACTGAGTAGAATACAGTCAGTAGGAATAATTGGTGTACTCGGCGTCGTTGTTGCAGTGTTGATACAGGGAATTGTAGGAAGTTGGATGGATGCGGTGTCTATCTATATTTGCCCTATTGGTGCGGTACTTGCTTCAGTTATGTTGTTCTTCATATTTGGAAAGCAGTATACAATGGAAGCGGTAAATACAGGCGCAAAGAAGCCTAAAGGAGATACCTGGTTCTTCTTGGGTAAGTATGTTTATACAGGGCTTGCATTGCTTGCACTTATAGCAGGTGCATTCTATGGCGGAATCGGATAATCAAGCTATAATAGAATAAGAATAAACCTTTTCATAATAAAAAAGGGGCTGTAAAAATGAAGTGATTTTTTTACAGCCCCTTGTTTTAATATCCCTGTTTATGCTTTTCTTTTAAAAGCATTTCTCCTACCATTCTACCCGCAGCTCCACCGGATTGCACTGCTTCGGCAATGCTTTGGGAGGGGGCAAGACTTTGTCCTGTCAGAAAAAGTCGGGGGGAGCCTGTTTTCTTCTCTTCTTCTATAAGAACAGAAACAGTGGCATTTTCCTCCGGAGTAAATGCTCCTACAGCCAAGACTAAAGCCTTACTGATAAAGAAGCGTTCTCCTTCCTTCGTTTTAGCCTTTAAGAGATAGCGATAAGCAGAAGCTTCGCCTTGGGAATGCACTATCGAAAGAGCCTCCCTTGAAAGAACATAAATATCCTCTACTTCCACACCCTCTTGATGAGCGACTCCATAATTTTCCAGAAAAAGGGAAAAATGGGAAAGAAGCTCTTTAGATTGAATGGTCTTTGCAAAGAGCCCGCTTATCTCTTCCGTGCTTTTCCCTAAACGCCCTCCAAGGCTTTCTTCTTTTTCCAATAAAAGACTGTTTTCAATCCCAAGATCCGCTGCGGCAGAGATGGCGGCTAAGCCGGAACAGCCGCCTCCCACCACCAGCAAATCAGAAAAAAAAGACTCTTCCGCTTTGGGAAGAGTCAAATTTTCGCAAGTGCGGAAAATCAATTGTGGGCATCCCCCATCATGAATTCAACAACCTTCTTCATGTCCTCCGGCTCATGAACAATCAGTTCCAGCTCTTTAATATAAGCCTTGTCCAACATCTGAGACATCATCAGCATTTGGGAGAGCTTGGACTTCAAGTTAATTCGGTCTCCTTCCGGAGAAACCAACTCTACCTTTCCGTGTAAGTCATTCAATAGCTTAAATAAGCCTTCTACGTTGTTTACGTTTTCGATTTTCATAGAATTCCCTTTCTCTAAGTCATGTACTGCGCGTAGTGCGATGAGTTCACCTTAGTATAAAGCGGAGGAAAATGCAAGAAGAAATCTTTTGGAGAAAAGAGGAAATTTCTTTGCTGCTTTCTCCGCTTATTTTCCCGGAAAACATCGTATTTCACAAAAAAGAGAAAGAAAATCATTTTTATGGCAAATTGTAAAAAAATTACTGTGAAAACAGAAAAAAATCGTTAAAATAGAAAGGCGACTGCAAAAACAGAGGGGCAATTGCAAAAAAGAAAGGAAGAAAAATGGGAGACGCTACAAATAAAGACGTGGACTTCTTGGAGAAGCTGGGGCTTTCCAAAGAAGATGTTGACCTTTTGGAACATAAATTAAAAGAGCGGGAGGAAAGAAGGAAGGAAGCGGAAAAAAAGGAAAAGCCCATCACGGTGCTATTTCCCAAGGTGGTTTTGGCTTCCGCATCTCCAAGAAGACAGGAGCTGATTCAGCTTCTGGGACTTAAGGCGGAGATTCATCCCAGCGGAATAGCGGAGGATGTAACGGAGGCGGATCCCAGTCTTTTGGTGCAGAAGCTGGCCTTTCAGAAGGCGGAGGACGTGGCAAAGCAGTATCCGAAGGACTATCTTGTGATTGGGGCGGACACAGTGGTATTTTTCGAGGATCGGATTTTGGGAAAACCGAAAAGTGAGGAGGATGCCTACAGGATGCTTTCCGCCCTTTCCGGAAGAGCCCATCAGGTCTATACCGGGGTCAGCCTTCATTTTCAGGGGAAGAAAATGGGCTTTTACGAAAAGACCGAGGTGCAGTTTGCAAGACTTACGGAGCGGGAAATTTGGGATTATATCGAAAGCAAAGAGCCTATGGATAAGGCGGGAGCTTACGGGATTCAGGGGCGTTTTGCCCCCTTTGTAAAGGGCATTACAGGGGACTATTACAATGTGATGGGCCTGCCCCTTGCCAGACTCTATCAGGCCTTGAAGTTTTTGGGAGCGGAAGGAGAGGCGATTTAAGGATGAATTTTTGGTGGAGCTTCTGTAGACAGGAGCACCCCCCCCGGAATGGAAGAACAAAAGATTTCAGGAAAATGTGATCTTTCCGGAAGCTATGGAGAAGGCTTCCGAGAGAATAAAAAGAAATGCGTAGCAGTAGAAAGGAACTAGAAAATGAGTAGTGAAAAGCAAAAACGAAGTAAGTTCAGCTCCCGCCTGGGCTTTGTCTTATCCGCCGCAGGCTCTGCGGTGGGCTTGGGAAATATTTGGAGATTCCCCTATTTAGCGGCGAAATACGGAGGAGGAATCTTCCTTTTGGTTTACCTTCTTCTGATGCTTACCTTTGGTTACACCATGATTATTGCGGAAAGCGCCATTGGTAGAATGACCAGAAAGAGCCCCGTGGGAGCCTATGCCCACTTTGGAAAGGACTGGATGTTCAAGGCGGGAGGCTGGATTAATGCCATTATCCCCATCCTGATTGTACCCTATTATTCCGTCATCGGCGGTTGGGTATGCAAATATCTCTTCGGCTATATCCAGGGAGAAACGGAAGCCATGGCTACAGCCGAGTATTTTACGGCATTTATCGGAAATGGGGTAAAGACGGAGTTTTGGTTTTTGATTTTCACCTTGCTGGTACTTTGGGTTATCTTTATGGGAGTGGAAAATGGCATCGAAAAGGTTTCCACCTTTATGATGCCGATTCTAGTGATTCTGGCAATTCTGCTTTCTATTTACGCCATCACCAGAAAGGGCGCATTTGCCGGAGTAAAATATTTCCTAGTTCCCAATATCAAGAACTTTTCCTGGATGACGGTGGTTTCCGCCATGGGACAGATGTTCTACTCTCTCTCCATTGCCATGGGAATCCTGATTACCTTCGGCTCCTATATGAAATCCGACTTGTCTATTGAAGAATCCACCAGCCATGTGGAGGTTTTTGACACGGCCATTGCGGTTTTGGCAGGACTGATGATTATTCCCGCGGTTTTCGCCTTTTCCAATGGAGACCCCTCCGTATTAAAGGCAGGCCCTTCTCTTATGTTTATTACTATGCCGAAAATCTTTGCCAGCATGGGCTTTGGTCGAGTAGTGGGGATTCTCTTTTTTGCCTTAGTTTTCTTTGCGGCACTGACTTCCGCTATCGCTTTGGCGGAAAGTGCGGTTTCCACCTTCCAGGATGAACTGAAGTGGAGTAGAAGAAGATCCACAGTGGTTTTACTGCTGATTATGGTGGCTTTAGGAACCCTCAGTGCTTTAAGCTATGGGCCTTTATCTTTTGTAACCATTTTGAAAAATATGCCCTTCCTGGATTTCTTTGACTTCCTGACCAACTCCGTGATGATGCCCATTGCGGCTATGGCTACCTGCCTTTTGGTGGTCAGAGTAATCGGTGTAGAGGGGATTGCGGCGGAAGTTATGCGAAAGGATGCTCCCTTTAAAAGAAAGGCGGTATTTAATTTCATGATCAAATACCTTTGCCCCTTCTTTGTGGCGATTATCCTGTTCAGTTCCGTAGCCGGTGTACTGGGATGGATTAAGTTCTAAAAGTATCGAAGCAAAGTATTGAAGCAAAGTATCGAACTAAAGTGTCGAACTAAAGTGTCGAAACAAAGCGTCGAAACATGCTCTAAAAGCGTAAAAAATATTCCTTGCAAAGTTTTAGGCAGAGGAGTATTCTTAGTATCGTAAAAATGAATGTTCTTCAGGGCGGGGTGTAAGTCCCCACTGGCGGTACAGTCCGCGACCTGCGAAAGCAGTTGAACCGGTGAAACTCCGGTACCAACAGTATAGTCTGGATGGAAGAAGACGAGCGTTGTGCTTTCTGCCCTGTACTTTTTGTACAGGGCTTTTTCTATTTTCAAAGGTGCTTTCCAAGAGGAATCCTTTGAAAATACAAAAAAGAAGGAAAATGCCCGGTCCTAAAGCCTTTCGAAAAGAACTACCGGAAGAATGCGACTTGCAGAGAATGCAAAGAAAGAGAGGACAGCAATGAAAGCAGAAAGTCAGGGAAGAATGGTGAGCAGTGTGAAGAAGAGTAGTGTGGGATTTTTGGCGGTAACAGGAATATTATCCGCGATAGCGTATATTTTGATGTGGATTGAGTTTCCTATTCCTTTTTTAATGCCTCCCTTTATCAAGTTTGATTTTTCGGATTTTCCTGCCTTAATTGCAGCCTTTGCCTTGGGGCCTGTTTCCGGCATTTTGGTGGAACTTATCAAAAATATTCTTCACAGCTTTAGCTCCGGTTCCTTCGGCGTGGGAGAACTTTCCAACTTTATCCTTGGGGCAAGCTTTGCAGGTACCGCAGGATTTATTTATCAGAGAAATAAGACGAAGAAGGGTGCAATCATGGCCTCTGTTATTGGTGCAGTGGTTATGGCGGCTATTTCCTACCCCTCCAACCTTTTGGTGGTTTATCCCTTCTACTACAACTTTATGCCGAAAGAGGTAGTGCTTTCTGCTTATGAGTTGATTCTTCCCTCCATTGGCAGCATTGAAAAGGCTTTGCTTATCTTTAATGTGCCCTTTACCTTTGTGAAAGGCATGATTGATGTAGTTCTTTGCCTTCTACTGTATAAAGGAGTATCTCCTTTCCTGCATAAGTTAAACGGAGAGGGATAATCCACGTAGACAGTAGAGAATTGAATTCAGGTATTCTTATATGAGTGCAAGAAGATACGATGAACTGGTACGGCACGCAAAATTTGCCGTGAAACAAATTCATAAAGCATATTGCTCCGGAAAAGAAATAGTTTATGTAGTGATTTTAACCGGCCTAGGAGATTATTTTGTCGGAATCAGTCCGGAAGAAGGCCACAATAATCAGGCAGTTATTGATGCTATTCACCAGTATTATGCAGAAACGGAAGATACAAGGG
>CAUSUG010000084.1:0-8151 GCA_963534765.1 uncultured Oribacterium sp. | reverse complement strand
AATGGAGGATTTTCACGATTCCTCTTTTTGTAGCAACGCTATAGTCTCCACATTATTGGTTCTGGGAAACATATCTACAGCACATAACTTTTGTACCTTATATCCGGCATTTTGTAAAGCTTCCAAGTCTCTGGCCAGGCTTTTTGGCTTACAAGCCACATAGACCAGTCGCTTCACTCCGTAGGAAATGATTTTTTCCAAGGCCTTCTTATGCATTCCGTCTCTTGGAGGATCCACAATAATAAAGTCCGGATAGGGAAGCTCAGTCGCTCCCTGCCCTGCCTCCAGCACCTTCAGCACATCTCCGGCATAGAAGATACAGTTCTCCACCTTATTTTCCTTGGCATTTTCCTTGGCGGCTTCCACTGCCTCTTCCACGATTTCCACCCCGATGGCCTGCTTTGCCACCTTACTCATCAGCTGGGTAATGGTGCCGGTTCCGGAATAAAGGTCGTAAATCACAGGCTTCTCCTCTGCATTTTCGGAAAAGCTGGAATACTCCTGTACCTTGGCATAGAGCTTTTCTGCACCCAGAGTATTGGTTTGGAAGAAGGAAAAAGGCGTAATTTTAAAGTTTAAACCAAGTAGCTCCTCGTAAAAATAGTCTTTTCCGAAGAGAGTCTCTGTTCCGTCGTTAATTACTGCATCCGCCAAGCTGTCATTTTTCGTATGTAAAATGCCCGCATAGCTACCTTCCAACTTTCCTTCCTTTTCCAAGGAAAGCAGTCTATCTCTCCAGCCGCTTAAAATCTTTTCTTCCTCTTCGGCAGGAAGCTGGGTACTATGCACCAGAGAGAGTAAAATCTCTCCCGTCTTCTCCGCCCTTCTGATTAAGAGATGTCGAAGATAGCCCTCATGGCGCTTTTTATGGTAGTATCTCAGACTTTTTTCCTGAAAATACAGTCTTGTAGCCAGTAAAATCTCTCCCATATCCGGATGGGGCAGGCGGCAGTCTTCCGTATTTAAAATATTGAAAAAGCTTCTTTTTTGGTGCAATCCCAGACAAAGAGGACCATCCTTTTCCTGATCCCCAAAGGAAAATTCCATCTTATTACGGTAGGCTTCTTTCTTTGGAGAAGAAATGATGCCCTCAAAAAGATAGTTTCCCTGAATCACCGGATCAAATAAGTCTCGAATCTCCCGCTCCTTTTTCGCCACCTCCTCCTCATAGGGGATTTCCTGATAAAAGCAACCACCGCAACGATCCTGATTTTGGCACCAGTATTTTTCCTGCTGCTGCACAGCCTCCTCTATTTTGCTATTTGTATTTTCTTTTTCCATATCTCCTGACCTCTTTCTTTTGACCCTTTTTTAAAGGAAAATTCCTCTACTCTTCCCCTGTATTACCATTTCGTTCCTGTAACAATTTTAATCTTTCTTCTTCCGACTTAAGCATTTCCTTTTCGAACAAACTCCATTGTCCAAATAGGATTTCCTTTACCTTTTGCGCCGCTTCACCTGAGTCTATCTCTGAATCATAAATACAAGAAGAGTCTCTTTGATACACCTGAATTTTTTCAAAGATTTTTTCTTGTTCCAATGTTTTAAGATTTTCAACTAAGTGTTGAACTATTTCATCATGGATTGCTCTTTCTGTTGCTCTAGCCCGAAATTTATCAATACTATACATTTCCTCATAACGGATTATTGTACTGAGATGGGAAAGTTCCGGCTTGCATGCTATAATTGCTAAAGAAACATGATATTTTCTTGATTTCAAAAGCTTCGCAGTTTTTTTAGGAACCTCAGGATTTCGTAAAGTTCCTTCAATGAGTAATGAATATCCCTTTTCGCTTAAAGCCAGGATGAGTTCTTCCACCATTTTCCCGGCAAAGGCATTAGTATATTGTATAGCATCCTTACCATATTGCTTATATAGTTCCTCATAATTCGGATGTTGAAAACGAAATAAATCTCCATCAATAATGATAATATTACTTTGAAATTCCTCTTTTTTGATTCGATGAAGAAGAGTTTTTCCCGCTCCGCTTTGTCCCCCAAGTAGAATAGCTTCAGGCTTTACACTGGGGATTTTTCCTACTGTCAGTGCGCGAATATTTCGTTTTAAAGCAAGGGCAAAATCATCCTCATTAAAACACTCTAACTCCATCAAGCTACCACCTGTTGTTCCGCCAAATCCAACATTCTTTCAATGCCATCCAAATATCCCTGATATCGTTCTAGCTCTTCCACACTCTGAATAGTATAGATTTTATCTTGTAAAATCATAGACAAATCATCTCCCAGTAAAACCCATGGATTTTGCTCATCATCAAATGCTATGGCATGTTTATCTTGAAAATGATATAGTCTGGCCAGAATAGACGCTGCCCGCTCTTTAAATAAATCTATTTTGGAGCTAAGTTGGTATTCTTCTAACGGGTTAATCATCTTTTCTTCTCCTACTATTTCTCTATAAGAAACTTGAAACGCTTGGCAAATCCGATCAATAATATCCGTTGAAATAGGACTACTTCCATTTTCATATCGACTTAAGCTATTGCGAGAAACACCTATTCTTTCCGCAAACTCAGGTTGGGTAAGTCCCTGTGTATGTCTAAGCTTTCGAATATTTTCTCCTATCATAAGACCTCCTTATTTTTTTCTAGTATAGCATAAAATGCTATTATTTGCACCATTTTTGGTGCACTTGTTTATCTTATGTTTCTTTTGTCATTCATTTACGATGTCTTTCCAACGTTTAAACGTAAAAAAGGCCACACTTTAACTGTCAAAATCTTCAATCACCACCGAGCTCTGTATAAAAAAAAGAGGCTACTGCCTCTTTTTCTTTCGCTCAAAGCACTATGCAATAAGATTATTCCTCTTCCAGATAATCTTCATCCTCTAAATCATCGTAGTCCTCGTAATCCTCCAGATAATCCGGAGCAAGCAAACGATATACGCCGTAAGCCAATCCGCAAAAAGCGATGATTCCACCGATGATGGCCAGTACGGTACAAATCTTTTTCTTCATATCTTCTCCTTCTTTCTGCTTCTCTCTTAAGCCAATGGCATATTGAAAATCATTGCTTAATGCTCTTGCATCTTCTGTGAACTTCTTAGCTCTATCTCTGAAAGCTTCTACATTCCACTGTTCCATATTTTTATCCTTTCCCCAAAAACTTTCTCTTAAGTATAAAGATTCTTGGGTAAAAAAGCAAGTCTTCTCTAAGGATACGAGGCTTTTTCTCTTCAACGGTACATAACTATTTCTGTAGGATACAGCATTTTTTCTTTATGGGCACAGGGCTTTTCCACCTTACTTCAGTACCCAGTTTCCATCTGCCATAACGAAGTTCTTCTCCACACCCAGCTTATTCATCCAGAATTTGGTCAAAGCCACGGTATAGCTTTCCTGGTCTTCAGTGAAGGCATCCTTACGTTTGTTCCAAAGTTCCTGAGAGCTGGGCCATAAAGCATATCTGGGATGTACCGCACTATAGAAGGCAAAGGATCCGCCATGCTGTCCGTGATGAGCCATCTGCACGATATCCGCCTTAAGCTTATCGGCACCTCTTTCTTCCATCAGTTTCCCTGCCGCTTCATAGGGAAGGTCTCCGGTAATCAGAAGCTTCTTTCCATTAATGGTAATCATATAGCAAACGGAGCTGTTGTTTCCTGAGTCGATAGGAATGGAATACGGGGTGTTCAAAACCTCTACTGCCACATTGCCATAGGTGAAGCTGGTTCCTGCAGGGGAGCTTTCATGGCGCTTTGCACTGTCGTACTGGGCCAGGTCTTCCATAATTTCCTTCATCATGGGAATACGGTGAGCCGGCTCATACTGCTCATAGAAGGCCAATGGTGCAAAGCCGTAGTAAATCTGTCCCGGGTCAATGTTGTAATAATCCGGATGACCTTCCTTCTTCTGTTGCTCAAGGATTACCGCAAGGGCACCTACATGGTCTTCATGAGGATGGGTAAGGAGCCAAGCTGCTACCTTTCCCCCTCTGTCCTTAATGTATTTTGCAAGGTAGGGAGCATTGGTCTTTAAACCACCGTCCACTACGATCAAGCTGCCGTCATTGCTCTCAATTACAATGGAAATCTGCTGTCCGCTTTGTTCTCCCTTAATCATGGTAATGCTGGCGCCGCCCAAACCGATGGTACTGTCGGTATAAGTTGGGGTAGAGCTGCCGTTTTGCACATTTAAAGGAGCATTGCTTGTAGTAACGCCCTGGGTACTGCTCTCGGAGGAACTTCCTGCATTGGAGGAGCTGTTGGACACTGAAGCATTACTTCCTGTGCCGTTGTTTCCGTTACCGTTATTTCCCGTGTTACCGGTATTTGCTGCCTGAGCCGCCTGGGTTAAGCTCGCATCCTGCCAGGGTGCCTTGGGGCTTCCATTGGAAACACTGCTTCCGTTTGAACTGTTTGCCTGCTGATTTACGCCATGAACCACGTTGGGAAGCGCTTCTCCCTGAATGGTACCGTTACTGTACTCATCCGCAAAAGCCTGTCCCTGGAAAGCCAAAGTTCCACTTAATAACAATGCCACTGCTAAAGCTTTTTTCTTCATTTTAACTCCTTTGCCATGCAAAACTTGAATTCTCTTTTGCTGCCACTATCAAGCTATACTCTTTTGCCATAAGGGCCGCAAACATATCGAAAATAGTCTCTTTTACGTAGACAGATTATCTCTCCCAAAGGTTACAAATCCTTCCTCATAAAAAGCAAGAATTTTCCCTATCTGTCTCAAACAGCATGCTTCCAAAACCGTTTTGCTTACTGCCGAACACCTTCTGCGTTGATAGTGTAGCCATCCTGCACGGTATCCTTCAGCATAGCCCCTGCAGGAACACCTTCCTTATTCACATTCAGGAAGTACCACTTATCTCCGATATTCTGCCATCCGCTAAGCATTGCACCGTTCTCCGGCTGGAAATAGTACCACTGTCCGTTGATTTCCTGCCAACCGGTGAGCATCTTTCCCTGTCCCTCGGCCTTCGGCTCCAAGTAGTACCACTGATTATTTAAAAATGCCCATCCGCTAAGCATCGCACCGGCACTTGCTGCATTTTGATCCAGATAGTACCACTGCTCACCAATCTTTCTCCAGCCGGTAAGCATTTTTCCATCCTCATCGAAGAAATACCACTGGTCTTTAATCTGCTTCCAGCCCTTGGAAAGCTGACCGTTCTCCTCAAAATACCAGTCTTCCCCGTTCTGTCTCCAGCCTAAAACCGCACCGGAGGGGCCACCGGAAGCATTACTGCCGTCCTCGTTATTTCCATAGTAATCATTGGAAGGCCTCTTCTTATTGTCCTGAGCCTTCTCTGCTGCAGTCTTCTTCTTTTTCTTGGCACTGTATTCCTTGAAGCTACCCTTACTGATGCCCTTTGCCTTCAGGGTAATCAGGTTGAAAATGTAGCCGTCATCGGAATACTCCCCGTCCACATCTCCGGAGGGCTCCACATACTGAGAATCCGCAATATACTGGGCCAAATCGTCCTTCTTGTCATACTTTGCTCTTACAGCGATATGATCAAATTCCTTTCCGTTCTCGGAATAGGACTTCACGTTAATGCTGGTACCGTTTACGGACTTCTTCGCTACCTTGTCGTCTCCGTTTTTGGTGGTGTAGTAAATCACTACATCATAGCCGGAAGCGTAATCCACCTTTCCCCAACGAATCAAAGTTCCGTCCTGGGTAAAGTTTGTCGGCTCCTTCAAAATAGTGAAGGGATAGGCATTTGCCTTAAGCTTAATGCTTGTCTTGGACTTCTCGGTTACCGCCATTTCATAAGCGCCTCGAACCTCTACCACGGTATTGTCATCAAAGACATTTCCCCCCTCCGCCTTCACGGAAATGGTATAGGTATAGGGCTTCTTGGGAGATCCCTGATTCTTTCCGTCAATGGAAAATCCGGAAACCTCGTAGCCGCTGTCCATAGCCACAGCCTCAGGCTTGGCATAGGTTTTACCGGACTCCAGCTCCAAATCCTCACTGGGGCTGATGTCGATTTGCACACGGCTTACCGGCTTATCCTCCGCAAATGCAGGAATGCTCCATAGAGCACACATTGCCAGCCCCAAGACCAGAGCCTTCTTTCCTGCTGTTTTGAAAATGCTTTCTTTTTTCTTTAGCATAGTATTCTCCTCTTTCTTATTTTTCATTCTCATATTGAGAAGCCTTACTTTCCCTTATCTTCATCGGCGATAGCAGGGCATTGTATTATCTTTAGGAAAACCGCTCAATGGAAGCTTTATTCTATCCTTTGTAAACCGCTCACCGGAAGCTTTATTCTATCCTTCGTGAACCACTCACCGGAAGCTTTGTCTACTTAAGGAAGCCATGCACCGGAGGCATCAAAACGATAGTCCACGCCGTTAATGTTTCTCGTGGTATCCGCTACCATCGCGCCGGAATCCTCCATATAATACCATACATTATTGAGATTTCTCCAGCCGGTTCGCATTGCGCCGTCCTCGGAAAGCCAATACCATTTTCCGGAGACCTTCTGCCAGTTCTTGGCCATTGCCCCGCTGTCCTTCAGAAAATACCAGTTTCCGTTATCTTTGATCCAGCCGCTACGCATTGCGCCCTGGTCATCTAAGAAATACCAGCTGTTTTGATCCTTCACCCAGCCGGTCTGCATATTTCCGTCGGAATTCATAAAGTACCACTTATCCGATACCTTTTTCCAACCGGTAACAGCCTTTCCGCCTTCCTTATACTGCCACTTTCCGGGAGTACTTTGCACCCAACCGTTTTCCACGGAAGCCTGAGACTCTGCTGTAGGCCCTCCGGTGCTGATGGTACTGTTTTCTTCTTTATTCAGGCTTGTATTGCCCCCATTGGAAGAGTTGTTTCCGGAAGCACCGCCGGAATTGTTGCCGTTCTTATTGCCGCCGTTCTTTCCGGCATTTCCGTTATTGGAATTATTGCTGTTCTTTCCGTTGTTGGAGGAATCATTAGAAGAATTTCCGCCATTGTTGGAGCTGTTCCCGGAAGCACTGCCGGACTTTCCGGCATTTTTCTCAGAAGGATTCCCTCCGCCATATGCCTTCCAGGAAAATTCCGTGGTAACCAATCCTTTGATGCCTCGCACCACACCCTTTTCACTGGACTGCCAAATGGTAGTTGCACTTCCCTCTACCGGACGATACACCCGATCCAAGGGATAAGCCGCAAACCACACGTCATAGGGTAAATCCGATAAATTCATGTGCTTGGTCAGCCAGGTTTTATTGGCATAGACCATAGGAATAAATCCCGCATCCTTCACCCTCTTACAATAGGCGTTGGTCATGGCGGTAAGCCCTTCCTTTGTAAGGCCGTCGGAAAGCATGGAGCCGACCTCCAGGTCATAGGCCACCGGATATTCAAACTTATAGGGCTTAATCTTCTTTACGGTAAGCTTGGCCTCTGCCAAGGCGTCGTCCATATTTTTCGCGGTGGAGCAAAGGTAGGCTCCCACCTTAATACCGGCCTTCTGGGCACCCTTTACGTTCTCATCGAAATAGGCGTCTTCCTTGGTGCCATAGGCGATTCGAATCATGACAAAATCCAGTCCGTCCTTCTTCGCCGCATCCCAGTCAATGGGGCCGTTCTCATTCTGAAACCTGGAAACCTCGGTTCCCTTCTCCAGATACTTTAAATCGGAGCCGTCCGCGTTGGTATAACCGAACCAGCCGGAGTAATCCAAAGTCCCCGAAGAGGAGCTGTTACTCTGGCTCGTATTGTTGGTACTGCTTGACGTACTGCTTCCTGTGCTGTTCCCTGCATTTTTTCCCAGACTGTCCCCGGGGCCTGCGGCATAGCTTACGCTTTGTCCAAAAAGCAGGCTTAACGACAGGACGGTCAGGACGGCGACTCTTCGCCCTTTCTTCTGAAATTCCATACTTCCTCCATCATCTTTAACTTCGCTAGCTTATCAGCTTTTCAAGGGCAAATGCAATACCGTCCAGAGAACTGTAAGAGTTTTTCAGAATTCAGTAAGACTTTCCGAAAATATCCGGATACAAAAAGCCCCGGGACGCTGATAAGCTCAGCATTCCGGGGCTTTTTGCCGCATTTGCCACTTTCGTGGACTTTTTTATCACACACATTCTACTAAGAGAACTTGATAACTATTTGAGGGGATAATTTTCTTAGGAATTTTATCCTTGTGATAGTAATATCGGCGGTATGATATAGAGTATAAG
>CAUSUG010000083.1:0-8197 GCA_963534765.1 uncultured Oribacterium sp. | reverse complement strand
GGATAAATCTATTATTTTTTTAATCTTTTCGGATTGATTTTTATGCATATTCACAGTAGAATGACACAGATTCAGCTCCCATTCCTTATATTTTTTACATCGAAATAAGGACTCTTCGCATGTGGGAAAACAGGGAGTATAACACTGAACAAATGAACAAGGAGGAACTATGACGTTTAAGACACTAAGGTATCTTGCAATCGGCAGCATCATTTCTGCCGGCATGCTTATTTCTTGTGCAAAAACGCAAGAAGCGGAAAAGCAGGAAACAACACAGGCTGCGGTAACGGAGAGTTTAAAGGAGGAAGCGCAGACCGAGGCGCAGGTACAAAGCACGGTAGCGAAAACAGAAGACGTTGAAAAGGCTCTGGAGGATTCGAATAGCCTTGTTATTGATGCAAGAGTCAACGATGCCTATAACGGTTGGGCTGTGGATGGAGCGTCAAAGGGCGGTCATTTACCGAATGCTACAGATTATTCCTCTATTTGGATCGATTGCGAGTATGATGAAAAAAATAATCTGGAGGGCAGAAGCAGGGAGGAAGTTTTAGACCTTGCCATGAAAGATAAGGGAATTACTCCCGACAAGAACCTCATCCTGTACGATACCAATGGAAAGGATGCCCAAAAGTTGGCTGAATATTTTAAGAAGAAGGGCTTGACGAAGATTCAAACCTACGACGCCAACGACTGGATTAATCAAAATAAAGAGTTAGTGTCCTACGAAAACTATAAGTTACTTGTTCCCCCTGCCGTAGTAAAAGATATCGTAGAGGGAAAGGAAGCTCCGACCTTTGAAGATGCTAAAAACATTAAAATCTTTGATATCAATTGGGGAGATGCAAAAGAGTCCGGTTATTTAGACGGTCATGTCCCCGGTGCCATCCACATCAATACCGACTCCTTTGAGCCGCCTAAGGAAGATGAAGAGGGCAATATGTCCTGGATGTTAGCCGATACCGATGTTTTGAAAAAACTGTTATTGGACAATGGTATCAGTAGCGAAGATACTGTAATCTGCACCGGTCCGGAGCCCATGGCAGCCTGCCGATTTGCCGTTATCTGTAGATATATGGGCGTTAAGGATGCACGAGTAATGAACGGCGGCTTAGTGCTATGGAAGGCTCTGGGCTATGAGTTGGAAAAGAACGAGGTAAAGCCAAGTCCTATTAGTAATTTTGGTGTTGAAGTTCCGGCAAATCCTTCTTACATCGATTCCATGGCTGCAGTAAAAGAAACTCTGGAAGATGAACAAAAGTCCCAGGATTTTGTCCTAGTGGATAATCGCACCTGGGAAGAGCATATCGGCAAGGTTACCGGATATTCCTATCACAACAAGAAGGGACGTATTCCCGGTTCCGTTTTCGGTCATGCCGGTTTAAACAATTCCAGTTCCATGTCTTTCTATAGAAATATTGATAAGACCATGAGAAATGAAAAGGAAATTCAGGAGTTATGGAAAGAAGACGGCATCGATACGTCTAAGCATTTGTCTTTTATGTGCGGTAGCGGATGGCGTGCTGCGGAAGTACTGTGGGATGCCAGAGTCATGGGACTGGAAAATACTTCCTTATACTCTGATGGATGGATTCACTGGTCCAATTCCCATTATCCAACGGAAAGTGGAGAGCCTACAAAATAATGCTAAAAAAAATGTTCTATCTTCTCTCCTTATCCATTGGGGCGCCACTCTTTGCCGGTCTATTGTTTGTCAATAGACTGGCCTATAAAAAGGGAGGCTTGAATCATCATCTCCTCTACAGAAAGCATCAATATCTGAAGGGAATCTTCTCTTCACAAAATCTTCTGTTGTTTTCTGCGTGTTTTATCCTTGTGGCAGTTTTGCTGCTGTTTTGGATTGTGAGAGACAGGATTGTAAAACAAAAGATTGCGAAAGCCTTTGCCTTGTTTTACAGCCTAGCCTTCGTCCTATGCAGCCATCTTTCCGTAGCAAAACAGCTCATTGTTTATCCCTACCTACTGATGAGCCTGCTCCTTTGTTTTTGTGCAAGTCTTATGGCAGTTCCTCTGGCTGCTAGGAAAAGCGATAGAGTAAAGCCGAGTGCGAAGCAAAGTTAGGTAAAAAATAAAAAGAATAGGAAATACATTTTAGAAAGTACGGGCAATATATTTTAGAGTGAAAAGCGGATATCTCTGACCGGAAAGGGAGATGCGTTAAGAATGATAAAAAGACCGATGGAACCGAAGCTTTTCGGAACCATCGATCTTTTTTATGTCCGTAACTCTATACCTTAAGTCTTATAATTTTTCTGTCTTATAGTTTTTCTCTTTTACAGTTTTTCTATCTTACAGCTTTTTCAACTTGGCAAAGCCTGCCAGCATCTTCTTCTGCCCCGCCGTATCGAAGAGCACCGTCACCAGCTTGTCCTTCTTGTCCTCTTCTATGGCCAAAACTTCGCCTTCTCCGAATTTCATGTGACTGACCCGATCTCCTACCTGATAATCCAGGCTTCCGGCACTCATGCCGGAGATGCCCTTTTGGACAATGCCGGCCTGCTGATAGGCTTGAAGATCCAAGGGCTTTTTGGAAGAATATCCGGCACTGCCATATAGATTAGAGGATGAACGCCCTATGGAGCCATAGGTAGCTGCGGCGCCGTAGGAACCCGATGCCTTGCCGGATGAGCCATAGGAGCCGGAAGTACCATAGGAACCAGAAGTACCATAGGAACCGGAAGTACCATAAGAGCCTGAGCTTTGGCCGGAAGAATCATAGGAGCTATAGGAGCCGGACTGTCCCATATAAGCTTTGATAGACTGATTCGCCTGCTGTAAGTAAGAGCTATAGCCGGAACGGCCTGTTTTCTCCATGAAAATATCTTCTTCACTGGGCTTTTTCCGATAGAGATACTTCTTCTCCAAATGCTCTTCCGGCACATCATCCACAAAGGAGCTGACCAGCATGGACTGATACTGCCCATGGACCACCCGGTCTCTTCCTGCGGTTAAATACAGTTCCTTTTCCGCCCTGGTGATTCCCACATAAAAGAGTCTTCGCTCTTCCTCCCGTTCCTCGGGAGTAAACATGGACTGGGCACTGGGGAAGAGGCCTTCATTTAGGCCTACCAGATAAACCACAGGGAACTCCAAGCCCTTCGCCCCGTGTAA
Source organism: uncultured Oribacterium sp. (assembly GCA_963534765.1). Classification (GTDB taxonomy): domain Bacteria; phylum Bacillota; class Clostridia; order Lachnospirales; family Lachnospiraceae; genus Oribacterium. Next base: position 5,068 of record CAUSUG010000083.1, on the reverse strand, counting down.
GGTCATCAGGGTGATTTTGTCTTCCGTTAAGTCACTTCTATCCAAGTCGGAAAGGAGAGACACCTCTTCCAAAAAGGCGGAAAGACTGCCCTCATCCCCATTTTCCTCGATATAGGATTGGAGCTTTCCCTGTAACTCCTGAATGTTTTCCATACGGCTTTCCGCCTCTATGGCTCCCTCTGCCTGAAGATCTTTTTCGTATTCCGTGTCCTGTAAAATGCGGTCAATAAGGGCGCTTAATTCCACATCCTTCCAGCTCTCCAGCATTTCCCGGAAGTTTCCCACCATGCTTAAAGCTTTTCCGGAAAGTCCTGCCGCTTTGGCAAAGGGCAAAGATTCCACCAAAGAAAAGCCTCCAAGGCTTTCTCCATACTGCTGCAATTTTAAAAGACTGGCCTCGCCTATGCCCCGCTTTGGCACATTGATGATTCTCCGAAGAGCCACATCATCCTTTTTATTCACCAAAATCTTCATATAGGAAAGGATGTCCTTGATTTCCTTTCTTTGGTAGAAGTTCACGCCCCCCACAATCTGGTAGGGAATATTCCAATGAATACACTGCTCCTCCAGTAGACGGGACTGGGCGTTGGTGCGGTACAGCACCGCTTGGTCCTTATAGCTCCAGCCTGCATCCCGAATGCCTCGGATAACAGCCGCCGCCTCTTCCTTGGCACTTTCATATTCCTGAAAGCTGACCTTCAAGCCCTCCTTCTCCGCAGTCCAAAGCTTCTTTTGCTTTCTGTGCTGATTTTCCGCAATGACCACATTGGCCAGGTCCAGAATAGGAGCGGTGGAGCGGTAGTTTTGTTCCAGCTTTACCACCTTGCAGTTTGGAAAATGAGATTCAAAGGAGAGGATATTTTCCACATTGGCACCCCGGAAACGGTAAATACTCTGGTCATCGTCTCCCACCACGCAAATATTTTGATACTTCTTAGCAAGGAGATAAACCAAATGGAACTGCACATCATTGGTATCCTGATACTCGTCCACCAAAATATAGCGAAAACGTTCCTGATACTTCTCTAAAACTGCCGGAAACTTCTCAAAAAGCTCCTTACAGCGTAACAAAAGGTCATCAAAGTCCAAGGCATTGTTTTGTTTTAGCTTTTCTTCGTACAGTCGGATGCAGGCACGAATCTTCCCATCCAGAAAATCCTCCGGATCCTCCAAAAGATAGTCGGAAACGGAGCGCCCCTGATTCTTCACCTGGGACAGGGCGGAAAGCACCAACCTTTCCTTCAGCATCTTGCTATCTATCTGCAATTCCTTAAAGACCTGCCGCATCACGGTTTTCTGATCATCCGTGTCATAGATGGAAAAGTCGGAATCATAGCCCAGATTTCCGATTTCCCTTCGTAAAATCCGAAGACACATGCTATGGAAGGTGGAAACCCAGATTTCCCCCTGCCGCTCCGGCAGAAGCTGATTGACTCTGTCCCGCATTTCCTGGGCTGCCTTATTGGTGAAGGTAATCGCCAGAATCTGATAGGGAGATACCCCCTTTTCCAAAATCAGGTAGGCAATTCTGTGGGTCAGCACTCTGGTTTTTCCTGAGCCTGCCCCCGCCAAAATCAAGAGAGGCCCCTCTCCATGGGTGGCGGCCTCATACTGTTCTTTGTTTAATATATTTTTCAGCTCCATGGCTTTCCTTTCTTTTCCTTAGGTCATATATACCCTATACTCTCTGATTTTTTCCTTCGTACTTTAAGCTACCTTGCTTAAGGATAGTACCATTTTCCCCTTATAGCCACTGCAAATTCTTGTATTTCTACTTCGCTATGCTATACTTGTTTTTATGGACGAACAATATTTAAATGAATTAACTGAATATCTTAAAAGTTTACATCATGTGCATGCGGGAAGCCTGCCCTCTCTGGACCTATACATGGATCAGGTAACCGGATTTATGGAGGAACATCTGGCCTCCATGAAGCGTCATTCGGAGGACAAAGCGCTTACCAAAACCATGATTAATAATTATGCCAAAAATAAGATTCTGCCTCCTCCTGTTGGAAAGCGCTACAACAAGAATCACATGCTGATTCTGCTTTTAATCTACTATTATAAGAGTATGTTGAGTCTTTCCGACATCCGTACCGTGGTGGATCCCTTAGCAGAAAATTATTTTTCTCTCCACAGTAAACCCAGACTCACCGATATTTACGAAGAAATCTTCTCTTTTGCCAATGGAGAAATGCAAAGCTTAGTGGAGGATTTAGAGAAAAAGTTTCAAACTGCCAACAGCTCTTTTTCGGAACAGGATCCCGCCTTTGCTGACTTGGAAGAACAGGAGCGGGAACAGCTCCAAAGCTTTTCCTTCCTAAGTCTCCTGGCCTTTGACGTCTACCTTAAAAAGCAATTAATGGAGAAGATTGTAGACCGTATGGAGGATAGCCAAAAGAAAAGGAAGAGGAAAAAGAAATAAAAGATACAAGACGCTAAATGCTTTGCCGTCCTATAACATTGCAACCGGGGCACGCTCCCGCTAGCCTCGCCTTGACTGAGCAGTGGTTTCTGTTAACCACTGCTCACTTTGCTTCGCAAAGCAAATTCCTTCGGAAGTTGGTCTAAGTACAGGAGGTGCTATTCTTATGAATAGCACCTCCTTAGCGGTTCTAAGCTTTTTTAAAAACAAAAGCCAAGAACCGACGGGCTCAGACTACCCCGTGTTCCAATGTTATAGCCGGCAAAGCTATTTTTATGGCCTTCTTTGCTATATCGCTGAGAAGCTTTTTGATTGTTTAAAGCTGTTCCTTTTATTTTTCCTCTTCCTTTTTGGCTATCCTCTCAAAGGCTACCGCGTAGCCGTCTTCTCCATAATGTAAGGAGCGGTTGACTCTGGAAATGGTTGCGGTGGAGGCTCCGGTGGCCTTCGCTATATCGATATAGGTTTTGCCTTCCCGCAAGAGCTTGGCCACTTCATAACGCTGGGCCATGGCCAGAAGCTCATTGATGGTACAGAGGTCCTCGAAAAAACGAAAATACTCTTCCGTGGTTTCCAACTGCTGCATTCCCTCAAATAAATGTCGTACCTCTTCGGTGTCTAGTTTCCGGTTCATTTTCTTCCTCTCCAAATGCTTCTTTATTCCCAGGTTACAGGGGTAGGTCTTCTGGTATCAAAGACCTTCTTCACGTCAATCAAGTCGGAAAGTCTATCCGCCGCGCCGCTGTAGGATTCATACAGGCGATAACCGTCCAGATTTCTTCTTCCTTGCCGGACAAAATCATCTCCGTACTGCATCCAAACCTTTGCGGAATCTACGTTACAGAAGTAATGGAAGCCTGCCGCCTCCAGCAAATCATATTTTCCGTCTTCTTTTCCCTTCTGATAGGGATGCCAGTCCCCAATATCATCTCCAAAGGGGTAAAGCAGAATCTCACAGGGATCCGGCAGAAGAGGCTCCACGTTTCTCTCCCAACGATCCGTATCCTTGGAAATGGAAGCCAAATCTCTGGTACCGAAATTGATATGTCCCCAGGAGTGGGAGGCAAATTCATAGCCGTCTTCCTTCATGGCCCTGGTAATCTTCTTAACGGTTTCCTTATCCTCTTCGATATTGGGGTTTGCCCTGTTCTTCGGGTCTAAGGCAGGAGAATTAGGATCAAAGGTCTCATCGGTTCTATAGCCAAGAACGCCATTATAGCCGGTAAAAGCAATCACCGCCTTATGACCATGGTAGGCAAAATCCGGATGCTCCTCCACGAACTTATCCAAAATCGGCACCAGGTCATAATCCCCAATGGTAACATTTCCGTCCTTATCGGTATACTGGTTTTTAGGCTTTCCATTTTCATCCAAAACCATCTTGTCCGCAAAGCCGTGACCTTCCATGTAAACGTAATAATTCACATCGTCCTGGGACATGACAAAGGGCTTCTTTCCCTCCGGAAGCATAATCTGCTTCTTTACCATTTTCTTCGTTCCGTCCGGCTGTTCCTGCATTTCCGCCAAATCATGCATATGCACCATCACGTAGCCTCGATCGTACATTTCCTTGATGATTTCCTCAAACTCCGGAATGGTGGTCATTACGGAATTGAACTGCTTTCCCTGATGGGTGTCCGTCAAGGCTCTGGTCGGGTCCACAATCAGGATATGGAAGAAAATGTGGGTGATATCATCCATATTGGCAGGAACCAGCTTGCCCTTCTCCTCTTCATACTGAGAAATCTTCGCGGAAATCTCCGTATCGGAAGACAGGTTCAAAGCATTTAAGGTGGCGATGGCACTGTCATAGTCATACTGCTTTGCCTGAAGCTCCGCCGTCTTTAAGGCCTCATCCTTTTCCGAAAGCGCCGGCTCTTCACTTGCCTCTACTACATCGCCCTTCTCTTCCGTTTCTCCTTCTCCCAGCTTTACCACCGGGCGATTCTTGGAAATCGTGCTTTCAGAGACCTTTTTTCCAAAGGAAATGCCCCCCTGCTGTTGCACATAGGGCAGGGCATAACGTACCCCGATAAAAGCCAGGAACAACAAAAGAAGCAGAAGAAAAAAGAGCAGGATATGCAGGCGCTTCTCCTTCTTTCTTTTCTCTCTCCGCTTCTCCATCCGAATACGGTGTTCCATCATTTTCTGCTGGTAATACTCGTCATCAAATTCTTCTCTGTTCATCCGATACCTCTCTCTGTCTCCCTCTTATTGTACAAAATATTGCCTTGAACGCAAGGGGGAAATGGCGAGGACTTCAGGAAGTACAGGGGGAAGAAAGACCGAGTTTATAATTCTAAGATTCCGGTTTGCCTTGCAAAACTAAGCCATAATCTTCCAATGCAGATTGTTGATATCTGGAAAACCATGGTTCAAAAAATGGATCCTCCTTCTCGAAATTATGATATCTTTCCAAAATCATACTATTTAGCTGTCTAAAAATCTCTTCCATATCCAGAGTAAAACTAGCCTCTCCTCTATGTTCTTTATAAAGCTCATAGAAGAGAATCCTCAATAAATTTCTAAACATTTTCATATGTCCTGATACTTCTATTAGCTCATAAATTCCGGCCTGATATCCTTCAATCACCCTTGTATCTTCCGTTTCTGCATAATACTGGTGAATAGCATCAATAA
>CAUSUG010000082.1:0-8243 GCA_963534765.1 uncultured Oribacterium sp. | reverse complement strand
ATCTTGTTTTTCTTTAAAAAAGAAGTAAACTAGATTATAAAAGCAGAAATGCTTAAGAGCGATTAAAAATCAAGGAGGATTCCCATGGCAAAAACAATTTTAGTAGGAGCAAATCACGCAGGAACAGCCTGCGCAAACACCATTCTGTCCTATCCTAATCAGGAGCTTACCATTTATGACCAGAACAGCAACATTTCCTTTTTAGGATGTGGAATGGCACTCTGGATCGGAGAGCAGATTCATTCCGGAGACGGCCTGTTCTATGCAAAGCCTCAGGACTTTCTGACAAAGGGAGCAAAGGTAAACATGGAGTCTCAGGTGCTTTCCGTGGATTATGACAAGAAGACCGTTAAGGTACAGCTTAAAGACGGACAGGTGATTGAAGATCACTACGACAATCTGGTTTTTGCTACAGGATCCATCCCCAACAGAATCCCGGTAAAGGGCTTTGATTTAGAGAATGTGCAGATGGTAAAGCTTTACCAGAACGCTGCAGAGGTTATCGAAAAGCTGAAGAACAAGGGCGAGTTCAAGAAGGTATGTGTCCTTGGAGGAGGCTATATCGGAGTGGAGCTGGCGGAAGCCTTCCAGCGTCTTGGTTTGGAAGTAACCTTAATCGATATGGTGGATCGTATTCTTGCAGGATATTTTGATGCTCCCTTCTCTGATGAGTTAAAGAACAGAATGGAAGAGCACGGCATTAAGCTTGCTTTAGGGGAGAAGGTAGAAGAGTTCTTAGGAGAAGGCAAGGTATCCGGTGTTAAGACCGATAAGGGTGTATATAATGCGGATATGGTCATCTGTGCTGTGGGCTTCAGACCGAATGCAAGTCTGGGAGCGGACCACTTAAAGCTGTATCAAAACGGCGCTTACCTGGTAAACAGAAAGCAGCAGACCAGCGATCCTTCCGTGTATGCCATCGGAGACTGTGCAAGCCTTTATGACAATGCAAGAGGCAGAGAAAATTATATCGCTTTGGCGACCAATGCGGTACGTTCCGGCGTTGTAGCGGGCCATAATATCTGCGGAACTCATGTGGAAAGCTTAGGGGTTCAGGGCTCCAGTGCTTTAGGAATCTACGGCTACAAGCTGGCTTGTACCGGACTTTCCTTAGCAGCGGCGGAGAGAGAAGGTATGGATGTATCCTACGAGGATTACGAGGACACCCAGTTCCCTGCCTTCATGGAAGTGGAGAATCCAAAGGTAAAGATTCGTATTGTTTACAAGAAGGATGATAAGAAGATTGTGGGTTGCCAGTTAGGCTCCAGCTACGATGCAACTGCCATCATTCATTTCTTCTCTCTGGCTATTCAGAAGGGACTGACCATGCCGGAGCTTCCCTTGGTGGATCTCTTCTTTATGCCTCACTTCAATCAGCCCTATAACTATGTCACCAGAACGGGATTGAACTGGCTGAATAAGGAATTAGGCTTAAAGAGCTAAGAAACATCCTTAAAAACGGAAAAAATTCTTATAATTGTTAAGGAAAAGTAAGAGCTTAGTATAGAAATTTGAAAGCTTGCTATGCTATAGTTTAGAAAAGACGAAAATAGGCAGTTTTCTATAGGAGAGCTGCCTTTTTCATAGACTTATATAGAATCCGTTTTAATGGGAGGAAGATTATGAAACTGGGAAAGAAATTCGGCATAAAAGCTTTGGCACTTGGGCTCTGTGTAGCCAGCCTTTCGCTGACAGCCTTTGCGGCGGGATGGGGACAGCAGGACGGAAAGTATTACTTTGTGGATCCTAAGACCAATCAGAAGGTTAGCGGAAAGTGGATTCATACATCTTCCGGATATTATTACATTGGAGCCGATACCTATATGGTAACCGGCTGGAAGAAGATTAATAACGCCTGGCACTATTTTCGTCCATCTGGCCTTATGGTAACTGGTTGGAGAGAGATTGATAAGCAGTGGTATTACTTAAAGACAGACGGTACCATGCAGACCGGCTGGTTGAAGCTGCAGAAGGATGGGAAGGATGTATGGTACTATCTGAAGGCTTCCGGTGTTATGGCCAAGGGTTGGAGAAAGATTTCCGATAAGTGGTATTATTTCGGAAATGACGGTGCTATGCAGACCGGCTGGTTACAATTAAACGGAACTTACTATTATCTTTCCGCAAGCAACGGCAATATGGAAACAGGCTGGAAGACGGATACCGACGGCAATAAGTATTATTTGGATCCGGCCAACGGTAAGATGGCAAGAGCTTGGACCAAGATTGAGAACGTTTGGTACTATTTCCAGGATAATGGTAAGATGGTGAAGGGATGGTTAAAGGAGAAGAGCCATTACTATTACTTACAGGATGGAAAGATGCTCAGCAATACCACCGTTAATCTGGAGGGAAGAGACTTCAGCTTTAATGAGCACGGTGTTTGCACCTCCGATACTTCCAATGTAACGGCTACCGAAGCCAATGCGAATGCCAACAACAATAGCAACAATAACAACAATAACAACAATAGCAACAATAGCAACAATAACAACAATAACAATAACAATGTAGGACCCGGCGGAACCGGCAGCAATACTCCCGGAGGCGACAGCAATAGCCAAAGCAGTCCTGCAAACGGAGACGGTCCAAGCAGTAACGGCCCCGGTGGAAGCAATTCCTCTTCCACTACTCCCGGCGGTGCTCAGGGACAGGGAACCATTCAGGAAGGCAATACCCAGGGACCACAGTAATATAGAATTGCAGGGAGTCTGATAGGGCTTTTTGTCGGGCATTCTCTATAGAATTTTTGATAAGTGCTTCAGCACAGGTCTTGCGGTAAAAAAATCAAATAAGAATAATGCTTTTAAAGAATAGGTCTGAAGATGGGGATTTCGAAAATACCCCGTTTTCAGACCTATATTATATGGAGGCTTTTACAGAGCTAAGCTTTTATACAGAGCTAAGGTTTTATAAAGAAATATGGTTTGGTATGGAACTAAGGTTAATAAAAATTTACGCTGGTATGTTGCAGAAAAAGAGGGAACTTATGCTAAAATATGACAAAATATTTACTCGTCAGGAATCGGCTTATTGTTTCTTAGAGAGGAGTAGTCATGATAGAGGATTATTTAGAAGCCAAAAAATTAGGAGACAGAGCCTATAGAAATGCTCTTTTGACAGGGCAGTATCCTTATTTGGAAGCTTTGGATGATAAATTAAAGGATGAAGATATACAGGGAGAGAACCGCCTTGGCGTCTTGGAAATACCCTTGGAAGATATTGTAGGAACCAAAACCACCGGAAGACAGCAGGCCTTTGCCAAGAATTTCATGCCGATTTTAGGGGCAAAAACGGAATTTGCCTTTAAATGGTCGGCTCTTTATGATTCCGTCAAGGAAGAGGGCGTTCGTGAGCCTATCTTGGTTTATGAATATATGTATAAATTCTATGTGCAGGAGGGAAACAAGAGAGTTTCCGTCAGCCGCTTTAATGATGCGGTTTCCATTCCCGCTACAGTAATACGTATCTTACCTAAGCGTACGGAGGAACGGGAAAATAAGCTGTATTATGAATTTGTGGATTTTTATAAATGTACCGGAATCTATAGAATTCGTTTTTCCGAGCTGGGTGCCTATGACCGTCTTTGTCAGGTAATGGGGAAAAAACCGGGAGAGCTATGGGAAGAGGAGCTTTGCCGAGACCTTCGGGCGGCCTATTCCCGTTTTGCGGAGCTTTATATGCAAATGGGCGGAGGAAAGCTGGGAAATACCATCGGAGATGCTTTCTATGTTTATCTTACCGTCTTCGGGATGGAATCTATTTTGCATAACAGCACGGAGGAAATTAAAGAAAATATCGAACGTCTTTGGAATGAATACAGAAAATCTGCCGGAGACGTGGTGTTGGTACAGAATCCTGAAGAAGTGAAAAAAGTCAGCGGTTTTATGGACCTGTTCCAGAGCGGAAAGCTTTATAACGGAAAGCATCCTCTGAAGATTGCTTTTCTGTATGAACGTACGGTACAGGATTCCACCTGGGCCTACGCCCATGAGTTGGGACGAAATTACATTATGGAGAAGTTCCGGGGCTTGGTGGAAACGAAGATTTTCGAGTCCTGTAATACGGAGGAGCGTATTCAGGACAGTATAGAAGAGGCTATTCATTGGGGAGCGGAGCTCATTTTCACTACAGCCAGTTTGATGGCTCAGGTCAGTATCAAGATGGCTCTGGAGCATCCGGAGACCTCCATCCTGAATTGTTCGGTAAATACCTCTTACAATTCCATTCGTACTTACTATGGAAGAATGTATGAAGCCAAGTTTTTGATGGGAGCTTTGGCGGCATCCATTACCGATGGAAATGATTTAGGTTATGTGGAGCAGTTTCCTCTTTACGGAACCATTGCTAATATCAATGCCTTCGCCATCGGCGCCCAGTTTATCAATCCCTGGAGCAAAGTACATCTTTCCTGGAGCGGTTTGCAGGACGGAAACTGGAAGGAAGAGTTTCGGAAGCAGGGAATCAAAACGATTTCCGGACCGGAATTTGCAAAACCCACGGAAGTCAGCAGAGAGTTCGGACTGTATATCAGAGAAGAGGGAGAGAAGGTCTTTAATGTGGCGGCTCCAGTTTATGACTGGGGAAAGTATTATGCCTTGATTTTGCAGTCCATTTTAGAGGGCTCATACCATGCCAACAGTTTAGCCAAGGCTCACAATGCCTTGAACTACTACTTTGGACTGAAGGAAGGAGTGATTGATATTATCCTTTCCAGGGATTTAAGCTATGCTTCTAAAAAATTGGTTTCTATCCTAAGAAAAGAAATCGTAGAAGGAAGTCTTGCGCCGTTCTCCGGAGAAATTCACAGCCAAAGCGAAAAGCTTAGAAGGGAAGGAGACGAAAGTTTGGATTTGGAAGAAATTGTAGATATGCGTTGGCTAAATGACAATGTGGTGGGAGAAATTCCCCCCTTAGATTGCTTTACCAAAGAATCCCAAGAGGCTATCCTGTCGGGAGGATTTTTACTGTGAGAATATTATGTATAGCAGATGAAGAAAATAAAGGGCTATGGGACCATTTTGACAAGGGAAAGTTAAAGGATATCGACTTGATTCTTTCCGCAGGAGATTTACATTCCGATTACCTGCAATTTTTGGTTACCATGGGAAAGGCACCTCTTCTTTATGTGCACGGAAATCATGACCAGGGCTACGAGAAAAGACCGCCCCTGGGCTGTGAGTGCATTGAAGATAAGGTCTATGACTTTAAAGGTCTTCGTATACTGGGGCTGGGAGGCTCCCTCCGTTATAAGCCGGGAGATCATATGTATACGGAGCAGGAGATGCAGAAGCGGATTCAGAAAGTAAGAAAAGACATTGTCCTAAAGAACGGTTTTGATATTTTACTGACCCATGCACCGGTAAAGGGCTACGGGGATATGGAAGATTTGCCCCATCAGGGTTTTCAGGCCTTTGAGGATTTATTGCAAAAATACAAACCCAAGTACATGATTCACGGGCATATTCATAAAAGCTATGGAGCTGCCTATAAACAAGAAAGTATGCATTCTTCGGGAACAAAAATTATTAATGCTTTCGATAAATATATTTTAGACATTGGAGAGGATGAATATCCCAATGAGGGAAAGACGGGATCTTTCCTCTATGATCTTTACAAACAAGTTACCAACAAAAAGGGAAGAGGAACATTATGATTGAAGGGCAGTGGCTAAGCAAGCTGCAGGGAGAATTTCAAAAACCCTATTATAAAAAACTCTATGAAACCGTGAGAGAAGAGTATAAGCATCATACTATTTTTCCTCCCAAGGAAAAGCTTTTCCGGGCCTATAGCCTTTGTCCCTATGAAAAGGTAAAGGTCGTCATTTTGGGACAGGACCCCTACCATAACTTTGGGCAGGCCCAGGGCTTATCCTTTTCCGTAGGAAAAGGCATTCCCTTTCCCCCTTCCTTACAGAATATTTTTAAAGAATTACAGGAGGATATAGGATGTGAAATTCCGAAGAGCGGAGAGCTGGATGCCTGGGCAAAACAGGGGGTGCTTCTTTTAAACACGGTGCTTACGGTTAGAGCCCATGAGGCCAATTCCCATAGGGGCATCGGATGGGAGGAATTTACGGATGCCACTATTCGGGCTATAGAAGAAAAGGAAGAGCCTGTGGTTTATATCCTTTGGGGCTCTTCCGCCCAGAGTAAGGCAAAGATGATTCATCAAAAAAGACGATTGATCTTAAAAGCCCCCCATCCAAGTCCCTTAAGCTCTTATAGGGGATTTTTCGGTTCCAAGCCCTTTTCTCAGTGTAACGCCTACCTTCGAAAGGAAGGGCAGGAGGAAATTGATTGGGCTTTAAAGGCATAAGAATAGAAAGGTTAGAATATTTCATGAACATTGTTGAGTTATTAAAAGTCATTGTTTTCTCTTTGGTGGAGGGCTTTACCGAGTGGCTTCCCATTTCCTCCACAGGACATATGATTTTACTGCAAAGTATTATTCCATTGCAGCAAAGCAAGGAGTTTTTCTCCACCTTTGAAGTTTTGATTCAGCTGGGGGCGGTTGGAGCGGTAATCAAAGAATTTTTCTTCCGTATCTGGCCCGTGGCAAGAAGATCTCAGGGGAGAGGCTACTATTTGGAGCAGGGAAAATGTATTTTGATTGGAAAGATTTTAGTGGCCTGTCTTCCTGCAGCGGTTTTAGGACTTTTGCTGGATGATTTTTTGGATGCTCATCTTTACAATGCCTTTGTGGTGGCGCTGATGTTGATTCTTTACGGTGTCTTCTTCATTTTACTGGAAAGAAGAAATGAGGGACATCAGTTTCATACTGTAATGGTAGAGGATATTTCTTGGAAAAATGCGCTTCTGATTGGACTTTTCCAGTGCTTGGCCCTGATTCCGGGAACATCCCGTTCAGGAGCTACTATTTTGGGTGCAATGCTCCTATCAGTAGGAAGATTGGCAGCCACGGAATTCTCCTTCTTCTTAAGTGTGCCGGTGATGGCAGGAGCCAGTCTTTTAAAACTGATTAAGCACGCGGGAAATTTCGGTGCAGGACAATGGTTTATGTTACTTTTATCCATGCTTTTGTCCTATTTTGTCAGCCTATACTGTATTCGTTTTTTACTGCGCTATATTCGCAGTCATAATTTCCTTCCCTTTGCTTACTATAGAATTCTCTTTGGCGGCGTGATTCTTTTATGGTTTGCCGTATCCCATTTGGTGCTGTAAGAAATCCGTAATGGCACTGTAAAGGAAAGGGGCTTGTATAGAAAAGGCTACTTCGTTATGCTTAAACGGTCGATATACTAGGAGAATAAAAAAGGAAAAGAGGGAGTAAAATGAAAGCAAGAGGAGTAGTTATAGCTATGGCCTTATCCCTTGTGATGGGGATGCAAAGCTTCGCCGCAACGGAAATCGGTTTAAATTTAAACTGGAAGTATGCGGGAAATTCTAAAATCAATACAGGAAAGGCCGTTTTATATACCAGTGATGTTAAGGAGCCGAAGCATATTACCATTGCGGTAAATGCAGGACACGGAACCAAGGGGGGAGAGAAGCAGAGAACCCTTTGTCATCCGGACGGCACCAGAAAGTTAACCGGCGGAACCAATGCGGCCGGCGTGACTACTGCTTCGGCAGTGTCCTCCGGTATGACCTTCCAGGACGGCACCAGAGAAGCTACCGTAACACTGCAGATGGCTCATATTTTAGGAAAAAAGCTTTTGGCAGAGGGCTATGATGTGCTGATGATCCGCAGTGAAGAGGATGTACAGCTGGACAACATTGCCCGTACCGTTTTAGCCAACAACAAGGCGGATGCTCATATTGCTCTGCATTGGGATGCAACCACCAAGGATAAGGGAGCCTTCTTTATGTCCGTTCCGGATGGATTAAAGAGAATGGAGCCGGTGGCAAGTAACTGGCAGAACCACGAAAAGCTGGGAGACAGCCTGATTAGTGGATTAAAGGGACAGGGAGTGAAGATTTTCGGAAAGGGAAGAATGGATATGGATTTAACCCAAACCTCCTATTCCACCATTCCTTCCGTAGATATTGAGTTGGGAGATAAGGTCTCCGACCATGGTGAAAAGACCTTAAACAATCTGGCAGATGGATTGGTAAAGGGTGTCAATATTTACTATGGCTTTTCCTCTTAAAATACATTTCCGTGAATTGTAAATAAAACAATAGATGAACTTTTAGAAAAAGGACTGAAGTGAGGTATCTGAGTATGCCTCATCTCAGTCCTTTATTCTTAATGTCTTTATTCTTAATCCGTATTTCAAC
>CAUSUG010000081.1:0-8289 GCA_963534765.1 uncultured Oribacterium sp. | reverse complement strand
TATTTTATATTGTTTCAGCGTCCTATCTGCATATAGCTTATATGAATTAATTGCTCATTTTGATGATTCAACATGGTTCGGTATCAGTATACTCTTCGTGATACCTATTATCGTTCTGGCTATAGCCGCCGGGGGAGCTATCATACTGCTTATCACCAAGTTTATTGAAAAACAACTAAAGAAGTTTAGTCCAAGAGAAATATATTTAAAACGTTCACTTCCTCCAACGATAAATATCCTTCTTCCCTACTCGGAATTTAATGAAGAAAAACTTCCCACTAAAAACTTAAAAAAAGCTCTACCAAATTATTCATATTATCTCCAGTCCGGTTTACTTAAATTGCAGCATCAAAATAATCTACAAATCACAGACTTATATGCCTACAGTCCAAAAAAGAAGACAGTTGGCACTCACGCATACGAATTTAAAGGACAGATTTTTTCCTTTAACTATTCTTCCTATTTTGACGGACAACTACGAGTTATTCCCTCAGATAAACTGTTGGAGAAAGGAAGAAATAGAGGGTATTTTGCCCCCTGCGAAGGAGAGATAAAAATTGATGTGAAAGATATTCCTCACAACGAAAATTATGACATCTACTGTTCTAACATAGAAGCAGCACGAAATTTCCTAACACCGGCAATGCTTGCCTGGTTTGACAAACAAGTTCCTAGAGGATTAAGTTTCTTCTTAACAGGTAATCATATTTATTTGGCTATTCAAAGCAACTTAATTATCTTTGATCCACCGAAGAATATATCAGCTTGGAAGAAATGGAATATTGAAGAAATTGCATGGCGAATAAAAGCTATGACCCAAACAGCAATGCAACTTACGGAAATATTTCAATAAAGACTAAAGCAGTTGCAATGGTATAAAGTGGATTTTTGTTCAGCACTCATTCATTTTCATCCATCTTTACGCCCGATTACCCCTCTCTCATAATAAAAAATATATTGCTGAATAATCCCAGCATTTTCCCCATACAAGGAAAATGGAGATACTCCGCCACATTCCTTCTCAATGGCGCGGAAAATCCAGACATCCACCGGAACGCAGGCGGTTCTTCCGTAGGCAAATAGGGCGATGCAGTTTGCCACCTTTATGCCTACCCCCATGACGGTCTGAAGCTTTTCCAGCAATGTATCATCCGGAAGCTCTGCGATGGCTTGGAGGTTTAGCTCTCCACTATTGACCTTTTTTATTGCGTCCAAAATATACTTCACCCTATAGCCAAGACCACAGGCTGCCAACTCTTCCTCCGTAGCATCTTTCATTTCTTCCGGAGAGGGAAATGCCTTCAGCCTTTCCTGTTCAGTAACAATATCATGGCCATATTTTTCCGAGAGTGCTTCCACGGATTTGATAATGGCGGGAATACTTTTCCGTTGTGAAATGATAAAGGTTAAAAGCATTTCCCAAGGGTCTTGTCGCAGGAGCCGTACTCCACGACCATGGGCAATGGCCTGATCCACGAATTCATGCTTTCCGCTTTCTGAAACAGCAATTTCGCTATAGCATCTTTCCAAATCAAAAAAGGGAAACCAGATTGTTTCCCAGCTTTTCTGATCACAGGACACCGTATACACTCCGGGCTCTCCCCCTTTCGGACGAAGGTAAATGGCGGAATCTCCGGAGATAAAACGATAGCTTCCGTCTTCCAGACATTTTCCCCGAAAGCACTGTCCGCTATCAATAATTTTCTCTAAGTCAAAATCATCTTTGATGGTCACTTGCATAAATCACACTCCTATAAAGCTTTGTGAAATATCATAACACAAAAGACCTGCTAAAACTGTTTAGCCTTATATAAATTCTTTCATCACTGGCATCAAAAAGTCGCTCCTTTATGTTATACTTAAAAAGTTTCAATAAAAACCCAAATATAAGAAGGAAGCAAGGATGCAGTAAATGGAATTAACGAAAGAAGAACGGCAAAAGCTTAGAGAACTTTGGAGGTCTCCAAAATTCAAAAAGGCTCGAAAAGCAATGAAGAGAAGTTTTTACTACAAAGACAACCCTATGGTGCCTTTTTTTGTATTGTTCTCCGGGCTTTTGTTCTTATGTGTTTTTGTTTTGCCGATTCTTATAACGCTTAAGGAGCAGTCTATCCTCCCCCTCAGCACATTTCTGCTTTATCAAAAGATTGTTTTCGGGATAGTGATTGCTTCATTCCTGGGTATCGTCGGCGCGTTCATTTTAGCGGTACTTTGTAGCCTTATCTTTAAAATCATAAAACTGCCTGAAACAGAGGAAACTTATCTGAATCGGATACTTCCTCCAATGATTAATATTCTTTTTCCCGATGCAGAATTTGCCGGAAATGAAGCGCTTCCTCTTCATGCCTTTCAGAAAGCTGTACCGATTTTTTCTTATTATTTCCCCTACGGCTTACTGGATTTGCAGGAGCAAAATGGACTGAAAATCACCGGCTTATATGCTTACTCTCCCCAAAAGGGAAAAGACCGAAAAGGTTTATACGAATTCAAGGGACAAGTTTATACTTTGCAGTATCACTCTCATTTTGAAGGACAACTAAGAATCGTTCCCACGGAGAAAGTGTGGGGGAAAGAAACAAATGGAGGGCATTTTCCTGCCTGTGACGGAGAAAAAAAAATCGATGTAGAAGATATTACCCATAATGAGCATTACAATATCTTCTGCACCGATGAACAAGTTCCTGACGCCATCCATGATTTCCCGCTTTGATAGACAAATTTCTTCCGGATTAGGCTTTTCCTTAAACGGCGACCGGATTTATCTCGTAGTAAAAAGCGACTTGGCTTTATTTGCCCCTCCTAAGGATAAGAAGGCATGGAAAAAATGGGACATGGAAAAACCGCCCGGCAGATAAAAACCGTGGTGGCTTCAGCGAGAGAGCTTGCAGAGATGTTCTAAATGAAAAGCCTAAATCCCGTACACTTCACAAGCGGCACTCATTAAGAACGAGATATCGCACGCTTTACGAGCAAGACTCGTTATGAATCAAAGCGGAAAATACTGTTTTTTTCAGCAATTTCCGCTTTTTTGTATTTTCTCTACGCACAAATCCTCTTCTTATTCATCTTCTTATTCAGATGCCTTAAAATTGTATATCGGTTTCAACACCTCGATAATATCCACCGTATCTTCCAAGACATTTAATATATCCTCCAAAGACTTATAGGCCATGGGCGCTTCATCCAAGGTCTCTTGATTGATAGAGCTTGAGTAAATCCCCTTCATGCTTTCCCGGTATTCTTCCATGCTGAGCTCATTTTGCGCCTTAGTTCTGGACATAACCCGTCCTGCCCCATGCGGTGCGGAATAATTCCATTCCGGATTTCCCTTTCCAAGAGCCAGAATGCTTCCATCTCGCATATTGATAGGAATAAGAACTTTTTCTCCTGCATGCGCTGCTATAGCGCCTTTTCGAAGAATCATTTCTCCCGAATCAATATAATTATGTACAGTATGAAAAGCATCTGTTCCACATAAATTGCATTTTTCGAAAATAATCTTCGCCATAATCTCCCGATTTCTTCTTGCAAAATGCTGGCATAGTTCAACGTCATGGAGATAGTCTTGTAAAGTCTCTCCGTATAGGTAACATAAGTCCTCGGGAATGTCTGTGACTCCTTTATGCTGTTCAATAGCGATTTTCTGATACAGTTCCGCTACCTGCTTCCCGAGATTTCGACTTCCGCTATGAATAACAAGATATTTCGTTCCGTCTTTCGAAATATCCACTTCGATAAAATGATTTCCTCCTCCAAGAGTTCCCAGACTTTTCCGAAGACGATTTGGATTTTTAAGCTGCCCGTAACAGTGAAATGCCTCTAAGTCAAACTCTTCCCGTTCTCTATCCCATACGCTCATTCCGGACGGAATAAAATGCGTAGCTTTATCCAGCTTTTCAAAGTCCATTTCCGCCTTTCCCAAATTAATCGTATACATTCCGCAGCCAATATCTACGCCCACAATATTTGGAACGACTTTGTCATGAACCGTCATTGTCGTCCCAATCGTGCACCCCTTCCCGGCGTGCACATCCGGCATAATACGAATTTGACTCCCGGCTGTGAAGTCGTAGTCACACATTCTTTTTATTTGCTGAATGGCGCAGTTCTCCACCACTGATGCAAAACAAACTGCCGTATTGACCTTTCCCTCTATCTTAAACATATTTTCCTCTCGCTATGCACAAATTCTTTCGTAGCGCTTCGCAGAAAGGGTTTCCAGCATAAAGGAATAGGGATCTAAAATCCCCTCGGAAAGCATGGAAAAAATCTGCGGAGAAGCACCGGACACCAAGGCAACTCCCTGCTCATTTTTTGTAACAGGCTGCTGCTGATTTCTGCTGTTCACATTCCAAAAAACAATTTGCGGAAGCTTGTAGCCATACTTTGCAAACTTCTTTTTTGCGCACTCAAAATTCGTTATTTCTGCATTTTCCACACAGCCATCGAATTCCATATCCGAAATAATATAGAGTTTTTCCGGGATTTCTTCCTGCTTCGCATGATTCTTCAGTGCTGTCTTCAAAAGCAAATCAAAAACTTTCTGCAAATCCGTATTGGCATATTCATTCAAGCTCATGCAGTATCTAATTTTATCCACAATATCCCGACCCTCGACTTCCACAAGTCTCGGATTTTCAGAAAAGGAAATAAAATGATTATGGAAGCATCCCTTGTTGTGCTCCGCAAAATAAATCCCCAAAGACTGTGCCACTGCTGCCGGCATATACTCGGAGCCCCAGTTATAGAACATGGATGCGGATATATCCACTATAACCAGGGCATTTTCCGCCCCTGTATAGTCCGGAAGAGCCTTCCAGGTGACGTCCAGTGAACGGCGTTCTTCTTCCGTGATTTCCTCTTTCGCCATTTCTTTATGAATAATGGATGCTGCGACATCATAGGGCGTCAAGGTTCCCGTATTCATTACAGAAGGATTCTTTTCCGCCTTATCCCAAAATGCAGAATATCTCTCCCTGTCATTTCTGAGAAAAGCCAGTCTATACTTATACAAAGCTTTAGAAGGCTGCTTCTCATAGGAAAAGGAGTAATCCTTCTCCCGAAGATAATTCTCCATCAACTTTATTTCCGCCCGCAGAGAAACAAGGACTTTACGATACTCTGCATCACTAAATCCCATAGCTTTGGCAAGTTTCTTTGCACTTTTAACGCTATCTTTATTGCTGGTATTCACGGAAGGAAGCCATTTGGCCAGTAAAGAGACACTCTCTCCGGTTTTCAGGGCAGAAAGATCCTTTTCTAACTGTTCTTTTATGAAGCTAAGCATATCCTTTTCGCAAGGTCCGTCCAGAAGAGAAAGCAGGTCATCGAATCTTCCGTACTCGGGAACATTTGTAATATTCTTCCGTACGGAATCCGCCTCATGAAGAGATAACCACTTCAGTATAGACCGGAACGCTCTTCGCTCCCCCAGTCCTCCTCGGATATCCCTTGCGAAGAAAAGAATCTTCATCGCCATATTTCTATCTTCCGTATAGGCCTTGATAAACCTGGAAATGATTTCATTGTCCTCAGCATTTCGCAAAGCCCCAATGGTAGCAAAAAGATCCAGACAATAAGAGTCCGTGCTCCTGTTGGTAAGAGCGCCATTCTCCGTATATGTCAGATTCTCTTCTTTTCTTAATTCCTCTAAAAACATTGCTCCTACCTCCTTCTAAAAAGAAACAGCCACAAGATACTTTATAAGGTAAGGGACATTTGCCCCTTAAAGTAGGGGGAGTTGCACCCCCCGGAAGCGCCGGGACTTTAGCCCTGCGCCGGCTAACTCAGCCAAATATCACATATTTTTTGCTGTTAGTATCTTTCCGACTGTTTTACTTTACCTAGGGAATATCCCTAAGCTATACAAGACACACCGGATTCAACATCCGCATTTGATCTAATTCCAAACATAATTGCTTGCTGTATGTGTCTTTCGTGCCTTTATGATATACCGATTTTCAGGAGATAAAAAGCTGAGGAATATAAATATTTTTCAACCCCAAATTCATTGTATAAGTATTGTATTTTCGTTATTATTATGACATTGAACAAGTCCATTATGGGGAATTCGAATAGGGTATTTTTCTTTTAAGAAGGAGGAAATCATGACGGAGAAGTACAAAATTTACATTCCGGAAGAGATGCGATTACGCCTTTTGAATGATGCGGAGCTCTTTGATTTTTATAAGAAGGACGGCTCTATAAATCTGAATGGATTTTTGAAGGAGCTTTTGCTCCAATATTTTGATGAATATCGTGAAACAAAGGAAAGGCTACTGGATACTATTTTGTCCGACCTTAGTGCATTTTCCTCGATTTCCCGGGAAGACGCCGATGCCATCGCGGATAAAATCATGAATACCTATCTTAGAAGACCGGAACAAGATATCGTGCGCTCTATGCAGGATATTCATGCAAGGCAAACTGCCGCAGGTTCCGGGAGAAATACTCGTTCTACATTAAAAAGCGAGCGAAACGCCGCCATTACCTTGACGGTCAGCGGTCGCTCCTTAAATATTATGCGTTCCATTGAAAGTAATATGCTCACCCGGGTTTCTCTCTCCCAGTATCTTAATGACTTTTTCAGCTCCTATCTTTCTATTTCCAGAAAAGATAGGGAAAAAATTCTCTTCCAAGATACCTTTTTAGAGTTAAATGCCGCTATTCAGAAGAACAGTATTATCAGCTTTTCTTCTACCTCTGCTCCTGAACTACATTTCACGGTTTGCCCCTATTTTATTGCCGCATCCAAAGAAGAACAATGCAATTACCTTCTGTGTACGGATCACGCCAGCGGAATTCCCCGAACTTTCCGTATCTCCAGAATTCATGCTCTTTTTACCTCGTCCGACAAATTTCTTCCGGATGAAAAGAGAAAACTGGAACTACAGGAAATTGCCGGAAGAAGCCCCCAATCTGCATCCAAAAGTGTAGAAGCTAAAGTTCTCTTCACTGATAAGGGTATGCAAAAGTTTCATCTTGTCACAAAAAACAGACCGGATGTCTTGAAAAAAGAGGGAAATACGCTGTATTTCCACTGGCCAAGACTACAGCTGGAGGCGTATTTTCGGCGTTTCGGAAAAGAGGCAGTGATTCTTGAGCCGGATGAATGTCGGGAATCTATGCGGTTTTTTTACAAAAAAGCATGGGAGGCGTATAGGAAGAAGGAGAAGTCGGTATAAAAACATATCACTTTATTCCTTCCGGATTCGTTACAGGGTAATTTAATTCCGCATATACGGTTTTATTCTGCTTTATTCTGCCGCTTCTATCTTACTAAGCCCGATTTCTTTCAATCCTCTGTCATAAAGAGCAGTGAGGAATAGCTCTCCGCAAATGTTGTGTAAGCTATGCTTTGCCATGCCTCTTGGCATAGCAATGTCCAGATATTCCCGCTTACTAAGAGAAAAGAGCTTCTGCTTTCCCTTCCAATCGTCATTGTTAAAAAGCGGTGTGAGAATAAGATAGTCCGAATGGGTGAAAATTCCATTCACCCCGGACTTTTTTCCTCCCGCTTTCAACTGTTCCGACTCCAAAAGCTTTTCCTTTACCTTGCCCTCAGGGGAAATTTTTGCCAGAGCATAATAATCCATTCCCCATTTGTTCACCGAGCCTGTGCTTTCTCCCGAAGTAAAGGCGTAAAGTTCTTCTTTTTCTATTTTTAGGCTGTCGATTTTCGGAGCGTCCTTCGTCCTATCATCATGATGGGTAAAGGCATTTTTCTCCATTTCCGAAAAGCCTTTCCACTTGGCTTCTTTTTTTACAGGGTCAAAGTCTAATAAAGCAAAACAGCGGGACAGACCGTAATACACTTCCTTTTCAAAGCAGACAGGAACCAGCCTTCCGTCTGAAACAGTCTGAAAATACCGCTCTCTTGCATTGTCCGGCAGTGTTTTGCTAAAGGGCAAAAATCCATTCTTAATCGGGATGATTTCCGGTGAAGAAAAATCTCCGGTAAAATAGAAAATTTCTTTCTTCGCTTTGATTACCCCGAAGTCGTTTCCAAATGAAAAAAGTACCGGATCATTTTCCCGGTCAAGGAAATCCTCCCCAAGCTTTATTTCTTGTATGCCAGTCTCGGACAGGACAAGAACAGTGTAGGCTCCGGGGGCTTCTTCTCTTCTGGTTAAGAGGAGAGCTCTCGCGCCCTGCTCCGGACACGCAGGAGAAAGAAAGCCTGTGCTGTACACATAGGTATATGAATATTCCAACTTGTATTTTTGTATAAGGCTTAGTTTTAAAGCTGCCATGCTATTCCTCGCTCTTTTTCGTTATCTGCCTCTGTGT
>CAUSUG010000080.1:0-8345 GCA_963534765.1 uncultured Oribacterium sp. | reverse complement strand
CTACTGTTGTTGTATAGCTAGGATTAATATATGTCAAGATGAAAGTTGAAGGAAAGATGTTTACAAATTTCTATTTTTCTAAAACCTTGCAAACAAATACACAAATCCTGAACCGAACATATCCGCCATGGAGTGTACCAGCACCACCGGCAGGAGATTTTTGATTCTATAGGTATAGAAGTAATAGTACAGAAGTCCGAATACCACACCGATAATAATGGCGGAAGTCATGCCCTGATAGGTGTGGAAGGAAATACGAATCATCGTGGAATATAGCAGGGTTTGCCATTTGTACTTTTGGTCTACGGTGCCTAGTAAGCCCAAAAAGAAGAATTCTTCATAGAAGGCATTTAATAAAGCATAGATAATGGCAACGGGGCTTAAGGCGGCTATTTTCCGAAATAACTCAAAGAAATCCATGAAAAGGAGAACTTCCTTGGTGAAGTAGTTATAGCCGTTATCAAAGAGAAGGTAAAGAACGTCTGCACTTAGTCCCATAATGGCAAGCAATACAAAGTACCAGGGAATTACGGAGAGCTTAAAGCGGAAGGGGATTTGTTTAAAATCAAAGTTACGAACAATCAGATACAGAAAAACCAAAAGCAGCATAAAGAACTGGAATTGCAGGTTGCTGGAATAAGCTACTCCTTCGGTGGCGGTATCCACGGTTTCCGCTACCGTTTCCGTAATGCTTTCCGTATTTTGGCTAAGAAGGATGGGGGAGAGGGGGAAAGCGTAAAACATAGCAGACTTTACAGCATTTAGGCTGTCCAGAAATAGCTGATTGGAGCGAATAATAAATTCTCCGAATAAAATCAAGGTAATGATGATAACATCATAGAAACGAAGATTCTTGGTTTTTTCTTTGGGGAAAATGAATTGACGAATAGACATGCTGCTCCTTTCTTTTCGCTGAGTAATGTAAAGTATAGAATGAGTAATGTAAAGTATAGAAAACTCAGATTTCTTACCGGACTTATGCAAGTTCGGCACTTCCCTTTTCTTGCTTTGCCGTCGAAGGCTTAGATGGTTTTTTAAGAGGAAAGTTTGTCTATTTGCATACTCACTTACTACTATAGTTCCATCAGTGCATTGCTATTTTAGCGGTACCTTTGCTATTATAGCAAGGAAAAATCTCTTAAAAAGGAGAGGAAAGAGGAAGATTCTATGGCAGGAAGTATTGTAAATATAGAAAAAGGCAGCAAAAGCTTTCAAAATAAAGTTTTATTTTCTGATGCTCAGTTCTCGATTCAAGAAGGAGAGAAGGTGGCATTAATCGGAAGAAACGGTGGGGGAAAGTCTACTCTGCTTCGGGTTATTGCCGGAGAAGAGGAGCTGGACAGCGGCAGCATTGTGCGAAGAAGGAGCTTGAAAATCAGCTACCTTACCCAGGAAAGCCATTTTCCGGAGGAGAAGAGCATTCTGGAGGCGCTGGTGGAGAATTTTGCCCTTCGTATGGGAGAACAGGAAAGAGAGGCCTTTGGAAAAAAGGTTATGCAGGAGATTGGCTTGGAGGATTTCTATTCCCCCTGCAAGATTTTATCCGGAGGACAGAAGAAGCAGCTGGCTCTTCTAGCGGCCTTAAACACGGAACCGGATTTACTGCTTTTGGATGAGCCTACCAACCATTTGGACGAGGAAATGGCGGAGTGGCTGGAGGAAAAATTAAAGCGCTTTAAGGGAGCGATTTTACTGGTGAGCCATGACCGCTATTTTTTGGATACGGTTTGTGATGTGATTGTGGAGCTGGAAAGAGAAGGCTTTACGCGCTACGAATGCTCCTACTCCTCTTATCTGGAAAGAAAGGCGGAGCGCTTCAATATTGAAAAGGCTCAGGAAAGAGCCAGACAAAGTCTGCTTCGGAAGGAATTGGCCTGGGTACGAAGAGGAGCCAAGGCCAGAACCACCAAACAAAAGGGACGACTGCAACGCTATGAAAAGCTTTCCCAAATGCATGGTCCAACGGAGGAGGAAGAGCTGAGCCTTGCCTCCATTTTCGTGCGTCTGGGGAAGAGTACCATAAACTGTGAAAACCTGACAAAACGCTATGGGGATAAGCTTTTATTCTCCAATTTCAGCTATAATTTTTTACGGAATGACCGTATCGGCATTATCGGGAAGAACGGGGCAGGAAAGTCTACCCTGATGAAGGCAATTTTGGGAGAAATTCCGGTGGATGAGGGAAAGGTGGAAATCGGACAAACCGTGCGGATTGCCTATTTTCGTCAGGAAAATGAAGATTTGCCGGAAAAGGAAAGGGTAATCGACAGCATTAAGGAGATTGCGGAATATCTGCCCACAAAGGAAGGTTTGATTTCCGCCTCCCAAATGGCGGAGCGTTTCCTTTTTTCTCCGGAAATGCAGTACGCCCCCATTGAGAAGCTTTCCGGAGGAGAAAAGAGAAGGCTGTATCTACTTCGCATTTTGATGTCCGCCCCCAATGTGCTGTTTCTGGATGAGCCCAGCAATGACTTGGATTTAAGCAGTCTGATTGTTCTGGAGGATTTTTTGGACAGCTTTCCGGGCATTGTGTTTGTGATTAGCCATGACCGATATTTTCTGGATCGTACGGTGAATCGTCTCTTTATTTTTCAGGAAAATGGACAGATTCGCCAGTTTGAGGGAGGCTATACCGACTATCAGGTACAGCTTTTGAAGGAAAAGGAAGAGGCGGAAAATGTAGAAAAAGGTAGTAAAGCAGAGTCCAAAGAGGATAGAGGAGAAGAAAAGTCCGAGGGGGATAAGAAGAAATCCTGGCAGGGTGCAAGACTTTTAAAGATGAGCTATCAGGAGAAGAAGGACTTTGAGCATATCGAAGAGGAGATTGCCGCCTTGGAGGAGGAGCTTGCCTTTATAGAAAAGGAAAGCGAAGCCAATGGCAGGGATTACGTCTATCTTGCGAAATTACAGGAGCAGAAGGATGAAGCGGAGGGAAAGCTTTTGGAAAAGTATGAGCGCTACGAGTATTTGACGGAGCTTCAGAAACGAATTGATGCCGGGGAGAAGGTTTAAAGTTCATACAAAGGATTAAGGCAAAGCTCAAGGAAAAGACCAAGAGAAAGATTAAGGCAAAGCTCAAGGAAAAGACCAAGAGAAAGATCAAGAAAAGATTAAGCAAACATTTTTAGAACAAATGTTTGCTTTTTTTATTTACAAAACAAATGTTTGGTTTTAGAATAAGAGAAGAAAGGAAGAAGAATGGAGATAGAGCCATGGATGTGTATGGGGAAGTGCAAAAGGAAAGAAGATGTCACTATATGGCCATTGATTTAAAGTCTTTTTATGCTTCCTGCGAGTGCAGAGAAAGAGGCTTGGATCCTATGGACGCTTATTTGGTGGTGGCGGATGGAGAAAGGACGGAAAAAACCATCTGCCTTGCAGTAAGTCCTGCCCTAAAGGCTTACGGTGTTCCGGGAAGAGCCAGACTTTTTGAGGTGGTAGAAAAGGTACGAAAGATCAATTACCAAAGGTCGAAGCTTTACGGAGGACAGCCTCTTGTGGGAAAGTCCTGCTTTGATTCAGATTGTAAAGCCTATCCCTTTTTGGCGGTAAACTATATTACGGCTCCTCCCAGGATGGCTTTATACATGGCCTACAGCAGGCGGGTTTATGAGGTGTATTTGGAATTTGTTTCCAAGGAGGATATTCATGTCTATTCCGTGGATGAGGTTTTTATGGATCTTAAGCCCTATGAAAGAATTTATCAAAAAAGCAGTAGAGCCTTGGCGGAGGAGATTTGCAGAAGAGTTTATGAGGAGGTAGGGATGATTGCCACCGTCGGTTTAGGGGAGAATCTCTATCTGGCCAAGGTAGCTATGGATATCGAAGCAAAACACATGCAAGCCTCTAAGGAAGGGATTCGTTTGGCCATGCTGACGGAGCAATCTTATCGGGAAAGTCTTTGGCAGCATAAGCCCCTCCATGACTTTTGGCGGATTGGACGAGGGATAGAGAATCGTCTGGCTCACTATGGAATCTATACTATGGGGGACATTGCCCTGGCGGCTCTTTCCGGCAGTAAAGAAAAGAAAAATCAGGCACTCCTGTATAAGCTTTTTGGAATACAGGCAGAGCTTTTGATTGACCATGCCTTTGGCTATGAAACTTGCAGGATAGAGGATATCAAGGCCTTTCACAGTAAAAGCAATAGCCTGCATAGCGGGCAAGTTTTGCCTTCCCCCTACGGTTTTTCAGAAGCTAGGATGGTGGCAGAGGAGATGGCGGAGGATTTGGCGCTGGATTTACTGAAGAAAGGGAAGGATTCTGCCTTTGTGCAGCTCTATCTCTCCTTTGATGAAGAGAATGGGGGAGAAAGCTATGAGGGGAATCTTGTCCGGAATCACTATGGAAAAAGAGTACCGAAATCGGTCCATGGTCTCTATCATTTTCCGAAAAGAAGCAATCAGGGCAGAGCCTTTCGAGAGGCGGTTTTGGATATCTATGACAGGATTATGGACAGAAGATTAAGAATCAGAAAGCTCAGCATTTCCGCAGAGGATGTAAGGGACTGTGAAGCCTTGCCGGAGGGGCAGCTGGATTTGTTTCAGCATTTTTTGACCTCGGCTGAGGAAGAGCAGGAGCTTACAGAAAAGAGGCAGTTTCTGGAAAAGGAGGAGAAGGCTAGAGGAGCAGCTTTAGCGGTAATGGAGAAATTCGGAAAGAATGCCTTACTGAAGGGCTACCAGTATCTGGAGGGAGCCAGAGGGAGGGAGCGGAACCGACAGATTGGAGGCCATAGCAGTGGCGTTTCAGACTTGGCTTCTATCAGGAGAAAGGAGGAAGCAACTATAGCGAAGAATATAGTGGAAGAAGAGGATTATGAAAGATAGAAAAAAAGAAAAGATAGGAGAAAACTCCTATCAATCCATTTTATATACTACTTATCCCATCCCCCTTCTTCGGAAGAGGATGTCCAAGGAAAGTCGAGCGGCACAATTTGCTCCCTTTGCTGCCCTAAAGGGTTATGAGGAGATGCTGGAGGAGGAAAATCCTAGTCCTTTTTCTGTACCAATAAGGACTGGATAAATTGCTCTGCTGTTCGTCCTGTGGCGGCTCCTCTTCGGATAGACCAGGTATTGGCCATGGTCAGAATCTTCTCCTCAGAAATGGAAAGCTTGTATTTATTGGCCAGAGAAAGTACGATTTTCTGATAAAGGGTATAGGCCGGCTTTTGGAAGAGGATGGAAAGACCAAAACGATCTGCCAGGGAAAGTTTTTCCTCTGTGGTATCGGAATGGTGCAGGTCCTCCTGGTATTCGATATCATTTTTATCGGAAAGGTTTTCTTTTACCAGATGTCTTCGGTTGGAGGTAGCGTAAAGCAGGATATTGTCTGCTCTTCCCTCTAAACCGCCCTCCATTACGGCCTTCAGCAGTTTATATTCCACTTCAAAATTTTCAAAGGAAAGGTCATCAAAATAAAGAATAAAGGAATAGGGTCTTTCTCTAAGAGTCTGTAAGAGAAAGGGAATTCCTTCCAGATCCTTTTTGAAAAGAGAGACAAAGCGAAGACCTTTGGACTGATATTCTTCCAAAAGCGCTTTCATACAGCTGGATTTTCCTGTTCCCGCATCTCCGTAGAGCAGGACATGGTTTGCCTTCTTTCCCGCTAAAAAGGCCTCTGTATTTTCTTTTAAGGCGGAAATTTCCTTTTCGTAGCCCAAAAGAGTGGAGAATCCGGGATACTTCTGCAAAGGAAGACCTTTCAAATAGTATTCGGAAGAGCTTGTACCGAAAATATTTTCTTTTTCCAAGCTAAAGGCGGAATGACAGCGGAAAAGTCCTACGCCATGTTCCTTATACTCCATTTCTAAAATAGAGGAGAATTCTAAAGCATCCTTAGCTGCTTCCAGCTTATTGTTAAAGGAAAGAAGCTGTGCTTCGTAGGAATAGGAGGGAAAGTGCTCTGTTTTGGCAGCTTTTCCTTTAAATATAGAGTCGATAGCCTTTTGTTCCTTTGGAAAGAAGAAAGACAGATTTAAATGGTAGAGAGAATAGAGAATTTCCATTTCTCTTTGAATAAATTCAGGATAAGAGAAATGCTCCCATCCTTTTTTTTCGGCAGATAAACTTAGAGAATTTTCGTCCTGCAAAAGAAAATCGGCAAGAAAAATATGCCAAAGGTTTGTTTCCTTTGGCATAGTGGAATAGTTTTGAAAGAGACGGGAGAGAGAGGCATAAGGAGCATCCGCCTTTAAATCCTGCACGAAATCTGTTTCTAAAAGATTTCGGTAAAACAATAATTCTTCCATTCTTTCTAAATTCATCCCCTGTACTCCTATTCTTTATTTACGATAAAAACATTCTACCAGATATTTTCTATTCCCTATTAGATGATAGTTTATCTAGTTTGACTTGCTTTTTCCGGAACTACTCTTGCTGTTATCGTGAGAGGAATTTTTTTCCGAAGTATTCTTGGAAGAGCTCTTTTCGGAGCTGTTCTTTTCGGAATTATCACCGGTATGATTTTTGGAAGAGCCGGTTTTTTCAGAGCTGTTTTCCTCCTCTTTATTTCCTGACTTACCGTTATGTGTGTTGCTCTTACTGTCTTTGTTTTTGCTGTTTTCATTCTTGCTATCTTCGTCCTTAGCAGTTTCTTCATCCGCCTTGGTTTTCGGATAAGGAGATTCTTCTAAAGTGAAGTTACCGGTCACCTGATTTCCCGATTTGTCAGAAACATACACGGTAAGTCCATTACTTTTCATGGAAAATGTTACCTTGCCGGTAGCTTCATCGATGTTGGTGGGTTTAAGATTGTCTCCATCCTTATCGATTCCGTAAATTGTGGCATAATCCACTCCGGACTGATCATCGCTTACAGTAAACTCAACATATCCGGAGCCGAGAATAACATTATCCTCATCGATGACAGGAGGATTTTCATCAAAACTATTGATTTGGGTATTGCTGACTTGCATCATTCCGTTGATGGATTTCCATTTCCGGTAAGAGAAATGATGTAATTTTGATTTTCCTTTGTGAAATTTTGCTCTTTTCCTTCTAATTTTGCGGTGAACTCTTTAATAGGAAGAATGGAATCCACATGAACCAAAAGAGTTCTTACAGCAGGATCATCCGTTTCCGTGGCTTCATTCACCTTTAACTTAGGAGTCGCTAAAACAAAAAACAAAATAATGGAATTAATCACCAGATAAGGCAGGACATAATGAAGAAGTATGGAAAGAAAGCCGGACTTCTTTTTCTGTGACCCTTTGGAACTTCTATAATCTTTTTGGTTGGACATGTTTTTCTCCTCAGCTTTTCTAGATACTACGGCAAGAAAGTATACCAAATCTTCCTTTTGCTTACAAGATAACTTCTATGCAATTAGGACTTCCTATCGAAATTGTTAAGAAATATCAGTGCATTCGCTGAAATTAAAAATAACCGGCAACAAGATTTAACAAAAGACATTCCCAAAGACATTCCCAAAGACATTCCCAAAGACATTCCCTCTGAACCCTAGGCAAAAGAGAAAGAGAATGTTAGAATGAAAAGACTAATCTTGGAGGGGTGTTATGAAATTTGATACGAAAAGAGATATAAAAAGGCTACTTGGCGTTTTGGCGGGAGCCACCTTGCTGGCTTTGAACCTGAAAACCTTCGTTTCAGCCGGAGGACTTTTTCCGGGAGGAGCTACAGGACTCACAGTCCTGTTACAAAGAGTAGCGTTACGCTATTTTAACTTAGCGCTTCCGTATTCTGTACTGAATATCATTATCAATATTATTCCTGTTTACATCGGCTTTCGGTATGTGGGAAAAAAATTCACAATCTTATCTTTGATTATGATTTTATTCACAGGCTTTGTTACGGATAGTGTGAATTTACAGCCCATTACCTCGGATATGCTTTTAATATCTATCTTTGGAGGAATCTTAAATGCCTGTGCCATTACGCTTTGCCTCAGGATGGATGCCACTTCCGGGGGAACGGATTTTATTGCGATTTATCTGTCTCAGAAAAAGGGAGTGGACACCTGGAATTTGATTTTCTATTTTAACGCCGCCCTTTTGGCTGTTGCCGGGTATCTTTTCGGTTGGGAGAAGGCGTTATACTCCATCATATTCCAATATGTGTCTACACAAACCATTTCCGCGCTTTACAGAAATTATAAAAAGCTTACGCTTTTTGTGATTACGGATTTTACCAATGAAATAGCAGCGGGAATCCATGAGGTCTGTCATCACGGCGCCTCTATTATGCACGCCATGGGAGCATTTGAAAGAAAAGACCATTATATGGTGTATTCTGTGATTTCTTCAGCGGATATCAAGAAGGTGAAAATGAAGATTAACGAGATTGATCCGAAGTCCTTTGTGAACACCATTCGTTCTCAGGATATTA
>CAUSUG010000079.1:0-8394 GCA_963534765.1 uncultured Oribacterium sp. | reverse complement strand
CCGTATAATATGGAGAATAACAATTTTTTGTCAATCTAAAAAATATTTAGATTCCAAAGACAAGAGCCTTATTGATTGTTTTGATTTTTCACCAGTATTACCTGCATAGCCTGCGGTATTATGCGATAGAGATGAAAAGCCGGAAAGGAGTCTCCCATGAGAGAACTCAAAACCACAGAAGCAGTGGGAAAAACCCTCTGCCAGGATATTACCCAGATTATTAAGGGAGAGAAGAAGGGGCCCGTTTTTCGAAAGGGTCATGTGATTCGGGAGGAGGATGTTCCCGTGCTTCTTTCTGTGGGCAAGGACCACATTTACATCTGGGAAGAGGGGGAGGACATCCTTCATGAGAATGATGCGGCAGCGATTCTCTATGAAATGGGACGGAGTGAAAATATGCACCCCTCCGAGGTGAAGGAAGGGAAAATCGAGTTTATTGCCGACTGCGACGGGATGCTGAAGATTCAATCGGAGAAGCTTTTTGCTCTTAACTCCTTCGGGCAAATGATGATGGCCACCAAGAAGAATCACAGCTTCATCAAAAAGGGAGAGGCCTTTGCAGGTACCAGAATCATCCCTCTTTCCATAGAGCGGGAGAAGATGGAAGAAGTGAAGAAGATTGCGCCGGAGGGTGGCATTTTACAGCTTCTTCCCTTTGAAAAGAAAAAGGTGGGATTAATCAGCACCGGAAATGAAGTTTTTTACAAAAGAATCCAAGATACTTTTACCCCGGTGGTACGGGAGAAGCTTTCTCCCTATCCGGTGGAAATTATCGGTCATGTGACCTGCCCGGATGATGTGGAGCAGGAGAAAGCGGCGATTCAGGATTTCCTGAAACAGGGAGCGGATTTGGTTATCTGTATGGGAGGAATGTCCGTAGATCCGGATGACCGTACCCCCTTGGCAATTCGCCTGTCCACGGAAGAGGTGGTAAGCTACGGGGCGCCGGTTCTGCCCGGTTCCATGTTTATGCTGGCCTATGCCAAGGGAAAGGTGCCGGTTTTGGGACTTCCCGGCAGTATTATGTTTTGCCCCACCACGGTTTTTGACCTGGTATTACCGAGAATCATGGCAGGGGACATTGTGAAGAAGGAAGAAATTGACGCCCTGGGAGAGGGCGGTTTGCTATAAGACAGTTTGTCTATAAAACGAATTATCTATAAGAGGTTTCGCGATAGGACATTTCGCGATAGGACGTTTAGCAATAAGACGTTTTGCCAGGAAAGAAGGTTAGGCAGATGGAGAAAGCAAGAAAAGAAATCATCAGGGAGATTGCCGGGCTGAATTCTCAGGAGGAAAATGTGCTGTTTCACTCCTTGGTGGAAGACAGCTTGGGAGAGTTGGCCTTGTTTTCTGCCGGAAAATGCCTAAGTCACAGTCCTAAATTCCCTTTCTTTACCTCAGAAAAGGACAGGGAGGAATGTTTTTGGGCCAATCGTAAGGCGGGGATTTTTTCTTTGGGAGAGGGAAAATTCTTTGCGGAAACTCTGGCTTCAGAGAAAAAACTGGTAATCTGCGGGGCTGGACATGTGGCTATTGCCACCATTCGTCTTGGAAAAATGCTGGGATTTTCCGTAACCTGTATTGAGGATAGACCGCTGTTTGCCAAGGAAGCGGAAAAGGCAGGAGCAGACAGGGTGATTTGTGAGGACTTTGCCAAGGCTTTGGACGGCTTGGAAGGAGACCGGGACAGCTACTTTGTGATTCTGACCAGAGGCCATGTGCATGATCAGATTTGCCTTCGAAGAATTCTGGAAAAGCCCAAGGCCTATATGGGTATGATGGGCTCCAGAAGAAGAGTGGCTATGATTAAGAAGAATCTTTTGGAAGAGGGATTTTCTCAGGAGCTTCTGGATTCTCTTCATAGTCCCATCGGTTTGAAAATCGGAGCGGAAAGTCCGGAGGAAATTGCTCTTTCCATTATGGCAGAGATTGTAGGGGTGAAGAGTGCCGGCAAAAATACCATCGGCTACAGCGAGGAGATTCTGGATGCGGTGGAAAAGGAAGAGAAGCTGGTACTGGCCACCATTATCGAAAGAAAGGGCTCCGCTCCCCGTTCGGTAGGCACGAAGATGTCCATTAATCCCCTGGGAGAGATTACCGGCACCATAGGAGGAGGCTGTGCAGAGGCGGAGGTGATTCAGAAGAGCCGGGAGCTTTTTCTGGAAAATGCCCCGGAAGGCCTGCTGTATCACGTGGATTTGACGGATGATGCTGCCGCGGAAGAGGGAATGGTTTGCGGCGGAATCCTGGAGATTCTTTTGGAGAGATATTAGAGTATCGGAATTGATTGTAAGAGTCGATATTCATAGAGAACAGTAGCTGTGTTGCTATCCATTAAGTCAATTTATGAAATGCAATAAAGAAAGATTTAAGCTGTCAGGAGAGTAGAGGATGGAGGATAAGTTCCAAAGAAAAATCAATTATATGCGAATGTCCATTACGGACCGCTGTAATTTGCATTGCCAATATTGTATGCCCAATGGGCTGGAGAATCCTCTTCCCATGGAGCGTTTGCTGACTTATGAGGAGCTTTTGCAGGTGGCAAAGGCCGCAGTAGCCTGCGGCATTACCCGCTTTAAGGTTACCGGAGGAGAACCTCTGGTGCGAAGAGGAGCTGTGGATTTTATGGCTTCTTTAAAGGCTCTTCCCGGGGTGGAGCAGGTAACGATTACCACCAACGGATTGCTGCTTTCCGATGCATTGCCAAGATTTCAGGAAATGGGATTGGACGGGATCAACATTAGCTTGGATACCTTGATTCCGGAGCGTTTTTATGAGATTACCGGTTTTGACGCCTTGGACAAGGTGCTGAATGCTATCAAGGAGGCAGTTGCCTGCGGAATTCCTGTGAAGCTGAACACCGTTTTACAAAAGGGAGTAAATGAGGATGAAATCTTTGCCCTATTGGCGCTTTGCAAGAAATATCCTCTGGACCTTCGATTTATCGAAATGATGCCCATTGGCTACGGAAAAGAGCAAAACGGCATCGGCAATGACTTTTTACTGGAGAAGCTGAAGAAGATTTATTCGGGGATCACAAAGGACAT
Organism: uncultured Oribacterium sp.; assembly: GCA_963534765.1. Classification (GTDB taxonomy): domain Bacteria; phylum Bacillota; class Clostridia; order Lachnospirales; family Lachnospiraceae; genus Oribacterium. The sequence continues at coordinate 5,344 of CAUSUG010000079.1, read as the reverse complement.
TTCTACCCATGGAAATGGTCCGGCAAAGTATTATAAGATTCCCGGCTTTCAGGGTTCAGTGGGATTTATTTCCGCCATACATGGAAAGTTTTGCTCCCATTGCAACCGCATTCGTCTGACCTCTACAGGAAAGATTAAGCCCTGTCTGTGCTTCGGAAACAGTATAGATGTCCGGGAATGTCTGCGAAATCCGGCATTTTCGGAAGAACAAAGGGATGAAATTTTATTGGAAAAAATTCAGGAAAGTATTTGGGCAAAACCGGAAAGCCATTGCTTTGAAAAGCTTTCCGAGGTAACGGAAAAGCGGGAAATGGGAAGAATCGGTGGATAGAATAGAGGATATTATGGGAAAAGTATTAGCCATTTGCTTGAGCGAGCAAAAGGGAACAGAAAAATCAGAGGTAGAGGAAGCTCTCCTGGTAGAGGACTTCGGCCTTCAGGGGGATGCCCATGCCGGAAAATGGCATAGACAAGTGAGCCTTTTAGCCTTTGAGAAAATAGATGATTTTCGAAAAAAGGGAGCCCAGGTGGACTTTGGGGCCTTCGGAGAAAATCTGGTGATAGAGGGATTCGACCTGTCCAAGTATCCGGTGGGCAGTGAAATTCATATAGGAGACTGTGTTTTAGAGCTTAGCCAAATCGGAAAGGCCTGTCACAGCCACTGCGCAATCTTTCATCGTATGGGAGACTGTATTATGCCAAGAGAAGGCATTTTCTCCGTGGTGAAAAAGGGAGGAAAAATCCGGGTGGGGGATCCGGTGGAAATTCTCCCCGGGAAAAAGGACAGACCCTTTACTGCGGCAGTGATTACCCTGTCGGACAGAGCTTCTCAGGGAGTATATGAGGATCAGTCCGGTCCGGTGATTGCGGAGTTTTTGAAAAATCAGGGAATGATTGTGGAGGAGCAGCTTCTCCTTCCCGACGGAAGACCGGAGCTGGAGAAGGAAATCAAGAGACTGGCGGATCAGCGGCAGATTTCTTTGATTCTGACCACCGGGGGCACCGGATTTTCCGAAAGGGACTGTACTCCGGAAGCTACCAAGGCGGTATGTGAAAGAGAAGTACCGGGGATTCCGGAAGCTTTACGCGCTTATAGCCTGTCCATCACCAAGAAGGCTATGTTCAGTCGTCAGACTGCAGGCATTCGGAAGAAATCTCTGGTGATTAATCTTCCCGGCAGTCCCAAGGCCTGCAAGGAGAATCTGGACTACCTTTTCCCGGATTTATTCCACGGTTTGGGAATCCTTCGGGGAACGGATACGGATTAAGTACGCTACTTTTCCTGAAATTTTCTGAGAGTGGGTATAGATTAGGCCTGTTGCTTTCTTGAAGTTCTCTGAGAATGGATATAGATGAAGCTCACTACTTTTCCTAAAGCCTCCGGAGGAAGAACGAAGAGGTTGGGGAGAGAAAACATAAAAAAGGAGAAAAGTATGAAGAAAAAAGTATTATTTGCTTTAGCCCTTGCAGCAACATTGGCTATGACAGCCTGTGGAGGAGCAAAGAAGACTGAAACTACCGCTGCGGCAACAACAGAGAAGGCCTCTGAGAAGGCTAGTGAAAGCGCTTCCGAAAATGCTACCGAGGCTGCAAAAGAGGATGGGGAGAAGACCGAAGTACAGGTTTTCGTAGCAGCTTCTTTAAAGAATGTGATGGAAGACCTGGGGCAGCAGTACGAGAAGGAGCATCCCGAGGTGAAGCTGGTATTTAACGCGGATTCCTCCGGAAAGCTTTTAAGCCAGATTCAGGAAGGCTATGCCTGCGACATTTTCTTCTCCGCTGCACAGAAGCAGATGGATACTTTGGAGGGAGAAGGAAACCTTGTAGAGGGAAGCAGAAAAAATGTAGTCAACAACCAGCTTTGCGTAGTTACTTTAAAGGACAGCGGAACCAAGGTTACCGGTTTAGAGAATTTGAAGGATGCGAAGTCCATCGCCTTGGCAGACGGTACCGTTCCTGTAGGAAAGTACACAAGACAGGCTCTTGTTGCTTTAAAAATTCTTCCCGAGACGGAGGATGTCTCCAAGATTAGTACTCAGGAAGTATCTGAAGCTTTAGGCGGTGTAGAAATTTCTGAGCAGTCCAACGTTTCCAAGGTTTTGGCGGCAGTGGTAGAGGGATCCTCCGAAGTAGGAACCACCTATTATTCCGATACCTACGGTTATGAGGACAAGCTTCAGATTCTGGAGAAGGTGCCTTACGATTTGACCGGAAATGTCATCTATCCTATTGCGCAGATTAAGAACGAAGAAGCAAGTCAGGAAGAGCAGGATGCGGCAAAGGATTTCATTGCTTATGTAACTTCCGACAATGCAAAGACCACCTTCCAGAAGTATTATTTCGATACTGACGTAAAATAATGATGAATGAATTATTAGCAGGACTCCGGTCGTTAGACTGGAGTCCCTTATGGATATCCCTAAAGACAGCCTGTATCACCACGGTGATTTGCTTCTTTCTGGGGATTTTTTTAGCCCAAAAGGTAGGAAAATGGAAGGAGCCCTGGCAATCCATCGTTGACAGCGCTCTGACCCTTCCCATGGTCTTGCCCCCTACGGTGGCAGGCTATTTTTTGCTTTTGCTTTTCAGCAAAAGAAGACCTGTGGGCATTTTTTTGTTTTCTCATTTCGGCATTAAAGTGGTTCAGTCCTTTTTGGGCTGTGTTCTTGCGGCAACGGTAATTTCTTTGCCTTTAATGTATAGGAATGCCAAAGCGAGCTTTGCCTTGGTTCCGAAGGATTTGGTGCAGGCGGGAAGAACCTTGGGACTGTCGGAAACGAAGATTTTCTGGAAGATTATTCTGCCCCTTTCCGGTCCGGGAATCCTATCGGGCGCGGTGTTAAGCTTTGCCAGAGCTCTGGGAGAGTATGGCGCCACATCCATGCTGGCGGGAAACATCCCCGGAAAAACCGCCACCATTTCCCAAAGAATTGCCCTTGTGATGCAGGACCAGGACTATGTGACTGCGGGAGTATGGGTAGGGGTGGTGATGCTGATTTCGTTGTTTTGCATGACGGCGTTACAGCTTCTAAGCAAAAGCCGAAAATAGAAAGTTTTGAAAGGAGTTGTAATGGAGAACGCAGAACAATCGTCTTTTTGTAAGCTGTCCTTGCAGCTTCCTTTGGATAGCTTTCTTTTGGATATTCATTTTTCTTCTAATAAAAAGCGGATTGGAATTTTGGGGGCTTCGGGTTCGGGTAAGAGTATGTGCTTAAAGAGCATTGCTGGGATTGTGACGCCCAAGCAGGGAGAGATTCTGCTGGGGGATTCTTGCCTTTTTTCTTCTTCGAAAAAAATCAATCTGCCACCTCAAAAGAGAAGAATCGGTTATCTTTTCCAGTCCTATGCCCTTTTTCCCCATTTGACGGTGTGGGAAAATATTGCCATTGCTATGCAGGGTAAGGCGAATAAAGAGAGCTGGTCGGAGCGGATTTTCGCTTTGCTTCGGAAAATGGAGCTTTCGGGACTGGAAAAGCGTTTTCCCGCAGAGCTTTCCGGAGGGCAGCAACAAAGGGTTGCCTTAGCTCGCATCTTTGCCAATGAGCCCAAAATGATTCTTCTGGATGAGCCTTTTTCCGCCTTGGACTTATATTTACGGGATAAGATGCAGGAAGAGCTGATGCTGCATTTGGAGGAGTTTCCGGGGCAGGCCATCATGGTTTCTCATTCCCGGGATGAGATTTACCGCTTTGCAGAGGAAGTGATTATGCTGCAAGAGGGGAAGGTGATTGGCCAGGGTGAGACCAAGGAAGTTTTTCGACAGCCGAAGAACCGACAGGCGGCTATCTTGACCGGATGTAAAAATATCGCAAAGGCGAAAAAGCTGGGAGAGCATAGCATTTTCATAGAGGACTGGGGGCTGGAGCTTACGATGGAGCGGGAAATTCCGGATAAGCTTTCCGCCATCGGCTATCGTGCCCATGATTTTGTTCCGCTTTGTTCCGGAGAAGAGGAGAATGCTGTGCCGGTGAAGCTGCTTTCCAAGGCGGAGCTTCCCTTTGAGCAAAACTTTTATTTTCAGCCGGAAAAGGGTGAGGGCGAAATTTGCTTTTTGGTGCAAAGAGACGGTCCCTATGGTAAAATGCAGGAGATTCCCAAGGCTTTACAGCTTCGGGAAGAGAAGCTGCTCCTTTTGATGGAGGAAAGTTAAAAAATTTCAGGGTAACTCCGATGATAGAGGTCATATTAGGAAAATAGAGTAGAAAGGTATTTATGTTTACAGCAATAGAATTATTTGCAGGGGCAGGTGGCTTGGCTCTTGGATTGGAAAAAGCCGGTTTCCAGTCTTTAGGATTAATAGAATTTAATCAAGACGCATGTAATACTTTATCGAAGAATAGACCGAATTGGAGAGTTATATGTGAAGATATTGCCAATATTTCTAAACTGGATTTAGAACAATACTTTAGTATTAAAAAGGGAGAATTGGATCTTTTATCCGGCGGAGCACCTTGCCAAGCCTTTTCCTATGCGGGGAAACGCCTTGGCTTGGAAGATGCAAGAGGAACTTTATTTTACCACTATGCGGTATTTTTAGAAAAATTACAGCCGAAAATGTTTTTGTTTGAAAATGTTAGAGGCTTACTCACCCATGATAAGGGGAAGACGTACGAAACAATGCTTAATATATTCCAAAGTGCAGGATATACTATTCAAAAGAAAGTTTTGAATGCTTGGGATTATGGTGTAGCTCAAAAGAGAGAAAGACTGATTACCATAGGAATACGAAAAGATTTGGAAGATAAAATCAAATACGACTTTCCCAAAGCGTATGAGTATAAACCGTTATTAAAAGATATATTGTTGGATGTACCTCCCAGTATAGGAGTATCCTATGGAGAGAGTAAAAAAGAATTATTTGAATTAGTGCCTCCCGGTGGATATTGGAGAGATATAGATGAAAATCTGGCTAAAGAGTATATGAAAAGCTGTTGGTATATGGAAGGTGGAAGAACAGGGATTCTTCGGAGGATGAGTATGGATGAACCATCATTAACGGTTTTAACCACTCCCTCTCAAAAACAAACAGAGAGATGTCATCCACTGGAGGCTCGACCCTTCACTGTTAGAGAAAATGCTCGATGCCAAAGTTTTCCGGACGACTGGGAATTTTGCGGAAGTGTTATGTCACAGTATAAACAAGTTGGAAATGCTGTCCCGGTAAATCTTAGCTATGAAATTGGGAAATCAATATATAACGCATTATCTGAGGAGCAAAAATAATGGACTGGAAATTACAATTTATATCTCAAGAGAATTTAATCAGGCATGTTAAAGCAACGATTGATAAATATGGAGAGAAACTAGAGTCATTTGATATTGTGAGATTTAATAAGAATATTAT
>CAUSUG010000078.1:0-8442 GCA_963534765.1 uncultured Oribacterium sp. | reverse complement strand
AATAAGTAGACTGTGACTTGTTAAACTTTAACAGAAAATCTTGTATTTGCCTATAGGGTATAAGGAATTTTTCTATAAAATTTCAAAACTTATTAATAAAATGATTTTATATAAGGGGTTTTAATGGTTCTCTTCTGAACTCCGGTAGTGTTAAAGGATAATAAGCTACGCATTTCTGCGATACAGCCTTCCTCTTCGGGCACGCTTCCGCTTTCAGTCGGCACTGTGGGAAAACCATATCTACTTTTTTTGCGACCTCTTTTCCTCACTAGTACATAAAGCCCTACTGCACTGCGAAAGTCAGCTCCGCCTTCACCACGGTCTTTCCATCCACCTTGGCTTCCGCCTCTCCTATGCCAACCGGCCCTTTTCGGTTTACCACCCGGCAGCTAAGCTCCAACACGTCCCCGGGACGAACCTGCTTCTTGAACTTGCAATTTTTAATTCCTCCAAAGAGAGCAATTTTTCCTTTATTTTCCGGAAGGGCCAAAAGCGCCACCGCTCCGGTCTGGGCCAGAGCTTCCACAATCAAAACCCCCGGCATTACCGGATAGGAAGGAAAATGTCCCTGAAAGAAGGGTTCGTTGATGGTAACGCATTTCTTTGCCACCGCAAATTCTCCCGCTTCGTAGTCTTGAATTTCGTCAATCAGCAAAAAAGGATAACGGTGGGGAATAATGGCTTTGATTTCTTCAATGTTTAACTTAGGCATATGGACCTCCTCTAAAAAAATTCCACCGGCAGTTTCCCCGCCGATGGAGTAGGTATTGAAGATGGAACTGATAAAACAATCTTGGCTTTCTTCTGCTGTATAGCTTTGAATTCGGGCACGCTCCCGCTAACTTCGCCCTGCAACAGTACTAAGCTTCAAGCTTCGCTACACTCGCTTTCAGCAAGTACCGGCGGGCTCAGATTGCCCGTATTTAAAGCTATACAGCCGAAAAGCCACTTTAAGTTATTTTAGCAGTTCCATCTTACTATTGGCTTACTGTATTGTAGGGAAACTACTCTGCTTTTCCAAAAATCAGACAGGCATTGTGGCCGCCAAAACCTAAGGAATTGGAAAGGCTGTAATGCAGCTCCTGCTTTCTTCCCTGATTTGGTACATAGTCCAGATCCAGCTCCTCATCCTTTACCTGATAATTCATGGTGGCAGGTACAAAGCTATCCTTCAAAGCCAGCACGGAGAAGATGGCCTCTACTGCTCCCGCCCCTCCCAAAAGGTGTCCGGTCATGGACTTGGTGGAGGATACGGGGATAGAATAGGCTCTCTCTCCAAAAACCGTCTTGATGGCGGCGGTTTCTCCCTTATCGTTTAAATTGGTGGAGGTGCCGTGGGCATTGATGTAATCAATCTTTTCAGGAGCAAGATTGGCATCTTTTAACGCAAGCTTCATGCAATCCGCTCCCCCTTCTCCGTTTGGTGCAGGAGAGGTAATATGGAAGGCATCACAATTGGCACCGTAGCCCAGCACTTCTCCGTAAATCTTTGCCCCTCTCTTCAGAGCATGCTCTCTTTCCTCCAGCACCAAAATGCCTGCCCCCTCTCCCATCACAAAGCCGGAACGCTCCTTATCGAAGGGGATGGAGCCTCTGCTGACTTCGGAAGCAGGAGAAAGAGCCTTCATACTGGAAAATCCGCCTATTCCCAGTTCGGAAATGGTGGCCTCGGTTCCTCCGCAAACCATAGCAGTTTCGTAACCGTCTCTGATTCTATGGAAGGCATCTCCGATGGCATTGGAGCCGCCTGCACAGGCAGTTACCGGGCAAATGCACATTCCCTTTAAATGATGGCGAATGGCAATTTCCGCCGCCGCCATATTGGAAATGGACATAGGGATAAAGAAGGGATTTACACGCTCAAAGCCCTTGGAAGCGCCACGAGTATGCTCTGCTTCAATGGTTTGCAGGCCGCCGATTCCGCTGGAAACAATACAGCCGATTTCTTCCTCAGGAAGCGTTCCCACAATACCGCTGTCCTTTACCGCCTCTTCTGCTGCCCACATGGCAAACTGGGTAAAGCGGGACATATGCTTTAAATCTCTTTTATCAAAAACGGTCTCCGGATGAAAATCCTTTACTTCTCCGGCTAAATGAATGCTGAAGTCCTCTGCCGGAAAGGCGGTAATGGGGCCAATGCCCACCTTTCCCTCCTGAATTCCCTGCCAGCTTTCAGCAACGGAATTTCCGGTGGGGTTCACTGTTCCTAATCCGGTAATTACAACGCGTCTTCTCTCCATAGTATTCTTATTCTCCATTTCCAATCAAGATTGCACTCTGTTTTTACAAACTCTATTGTCGCTCTACATTGCCACTCTATAGTTTCTTTCTATATCGTAACTTTATATAGCTTCATTCTATATTTTCGCTCTACATGCCCATTCCGCCATCTACCAAGAGAGTTTCTCCTGTAATATAGCGAGATTCTTTTTTGGCAAAAAAAGCTACCGCATTGGCCACATCTTCTCCGGTACCAAAGGTTTTCATAGGAATATTCCGTAGCATCTCTTCCTTTACCGCTTCCGGTAGACTTTCCGTCATTTTCGTATCAATAAAGCCGGGACAAACCACATTTACCGTTACATTCCTTCCTGCCAGTTCCTGGGCCAGACACTTGGACATGCCGATAAGCCCCGCCTTGGAAGCCGCATAATTACTCTGTCCCACATTTCCGTGAACTCCCACAATGCTGGAAATCTGAATGATTCTGCCGTAACGCTTTTTCATCATCAGCTTCCCTACCGCTTTGGAAAATAAGAAGGCTCCCCGAAGGTTGGCATCCAGTACTTCATCAAAGTCTTCCGAAGACATTTTGAGAAAAAGATTGTCTTTTGTGATTCCTGCATTGTTCACCAAAACCTCAATTTCGGAAAAACGGGCAACAGCCTCCGCCACAATTCTTTCCACATCCTCTTCCTTCTTAATATCACCCTGGCAAAGGAGGGTTTCCACGGAAGGATAAGCCTTATGAATTTCTTCCTCTATAGCCCTGGCTGCCGCTTCATTTCCGGCGTAGTGGAGCACCACATTTCTTCCCTCTGCAGCCATTTTCAAAGCAATCGCACCACCGATGCCTCCGCTGGCACCTGTAACCAGACAAGTCTCTCTTTCCGCCATCTTCCTTCCTTTCTATCCATTACGCCTTGTACGTTCAAAGGATAGTCCTTTCTATTGTTCCCTCTTTACGCTTGTTGAAAGGCTTATCCCTTTTTTCCTTGCTTTCCTAAGCCGGAATCTAAGCTTTTTTACTCTCTAAAAATGCTTCCAGCTCTTCTTTATTTTCCAAGCTTGCCACTTCAAAATCTTCGATGCCCATATCCTTGGCCGTCTTCTTTAAGAAACCGGAAATGGTCTTTCCCGGACCGATTTCTACAAAGTTTCTCACCCCAAGGTCCAGAAGTCTTCTAAGATCCTCTTCCATACGCACCGGCTTTTGTACCTGTTCCACCAAAAGCTCCGGAACGCTTGGGTCTCCTTCCTGTCTTTCTCTTCCTAAGAAGTTGTGAAGCACAGGGCAAGTTCCCTCTTGGAAGCTAATATCTTTAAAATACTCCCGCAGTGCTTCTCCCGCGCTTTTCATAAAAGAGGTATGGAAGGGGCCGGAAACCTTTAAAGGAATGGCCTTTTTTGCACCTGCCTCCAAAGCCAGATTGGAGGCCTCTTCCACAGCCTTCTTTTCTCCGCCAATCACGATTTGCCCCGGGCAGTTCAGGTTACAAAGGCTCACAGCACCTCCCACTTCCTTACAAACCTTGTCCAAAGCTTCCTCAGACATCCCAAGGATTGCCGCCATGGAGGATTCGATTCCCTTGGAGGCCTCTTCCATTTTCTTACCACGGAAGGCTACCATTTCCACCGCTGTTTTTGCGGAAAATACGGAAGCCGCCTCCAGTGCGGAGTATTCTCCCAGGGAAAGTCCCAAAGCATAGTCGGGAAGGATTCCGTTTTCCCGTAAAACCGCAGTCATACCGCAGGCAAATGCCACAAGAGCCGGCTGGGTATAACGGGTTTCATTGATTTTTCCTTCCGGGTCTTCAAAGGAGAGCGTCTTTACATCAAAGTCCAGCTCCGCCTCGTCATAGGCCTTTCGAAAGGCGGGGAAGGCTTCATATAAGTCCTTTCCCATTCCCTTAACCTGACTTCCCTGTCCTGCATATAAAAATGCTGTCTTCATCTTTCCTCCTTATGAAATCCCGGGAATTCCCCGGCAAATATCCGCTAAAATCTCCGCCACCGGACGAATCTTAGTAACCTGTCCGCAGGTCTGTCCTGCCATGAGGGATCCGGTTTTGGTATCTCCGTCAAAAACCGCCCTGCGAAGGGAGCCCAGCGTGAACTTTTCCAGTTCCATCTTATCCGCTCCTGCCTTTTCCTGGCTTAAGTATTCCCTACTCATCTGATTCTTTAAAACTCGTACAGGTACACCGGCAATTCTTCCGGTTACGATGGTGTCGGAGCCGGAGGCCTTCAGTACCGCCTCCTTATAATTTTCATGAATGGGGCATTCCTCCGCCGCCAAAAGAGCGGTACCAATCTGGGCGCCGCAGGCTCCTAAGGTAAGCACTGCCTGCATTTGCCGATTATCCGCAACACCGCCTGCCGCAATCACGGGAATGGAAACCGCATCCACGGTCTGAGGCACCAAGGTCATGGTAGTCATTTCTCCGATATGACCTCCGGACTCACAGCCCTCCGCAATTACCGCATCCGCTCCAAGCTTTTCCAGTCTTTTCGCCAGGATGGGAGCCGGCACCACAGGAATCACCTTGATTCCCGCCGCTTTAAAGGCTTCCATGTAAATGCCGGGATTTCCGGCTCCGGTGGTTACCACAGGCACCTTTTCCTCAATGCAGATTTCCACCATCTTATCGGTTTCCGGATTCATCAGCATGAGATTCACCCCAAAGGGCTTATCGGTTCTTTCCCGAAGGATGTGGATTTCCTTACGAAGCCCCTCCGCCTCTCGAATGCCTCCTGTTCCAATCAAGCCCAGGGCTCCCGCGTCGGAACAAGCCGCCGCAAAAGCTCCCGTGGCAATATTGGCCATTCCTCCCTGAATAATGGGGTAACGAATTCCTAACATCTCCTGTAATCCGGTCATAATCTCTCCTTAATTTCCTTTACTTTCACTACGCTTTTTCGTACTGAATTTCTGCTGAGGCATAGGTCAGTCCCGAGCCGAAGCCCACCAAAACCAGCTTGTCTCCGGAATGTAAAAGGCCCTTTTCCTGCATATCCTTTAAAGCCATGGGGATGGAGGCTCCGGAGGTATTTCCGAAATACTCCATATTTTCAAAAAACTTCTTAGGATCCGCCTTCATGTGTCGTACCACATTTCGAATGATTCTGGAATTGGCCTGGTGGCAAACCACATGCTGCACGGTTTCCAAGCTATCTCCGGTCTTTTCCAAGACCTTCTCAATGCAATGAGGAACGATGTCAATGGCAAAGAGGAAAACTCCTTTTCCGTCCATTACCAGGTGATCCAGCTTTTCATGCTTTCCGGCACTGACTCCCTCTCCTAGCTTCTCCGGATTCTCCGTGCCATCCTCATAGAAGCCGTCAAAGGCTCCGGTGTATATGCCGGGAGCCATAATGGAATAATCTCCCTTAGAGCCCAAGTAGGAAGCGTAGAGAGTCTTGGCATCTCTTTTTACTACAGCAGCTCCTGCTCCGTCTCCGAAAATGACGGAGGTGGTTCTATCCTCTATTTTCAGTAGTCGGGAAAGCTGTTCCGTTCCCACCACCAGGGCATAGTCCTTATTGGTGGAAAGTAAAAGCCCCCTAGCCACCTCCAGCCCGTAAACAAAACCGCTGCAGGCCGCATTCAAATCCAATACGGGAACATCTTCTTTCGTGCCCAATTCCCTTGCCACGATGGCTGCAAGGCTCGGGGTAGAGAAATCCGGAGACATGGTAGCCACCACAATCACCCCGATGTCTTCTCCCTTTAGTCCCGCATCTTCTACAGCCTCCTTAGCCGCTTTAACCGCTAAGGTTCCCGCACTCTCATCCTTTTCACAAAAACGCCTTTCATGGATTCCCGTCCTTGGATAAATCCATTCGTCACTGGTATCCACCAGCTTCGCCAGGTCATCATTGTGTACCCTCTTGCTTGGGATAGCCGATCCAAGGCCAAGTATCTTTAGTCCTTCCATCATTCCTCTTTTCCTAAATGTTTCTAAACTTAGAGAGTCTGTCCTTACGGATTTCATGACGACTCATACCATCGTAGTATGCTAAAGTCTTCTCCAAGACTTGATCCAATGCCTTGTAAAGACTTTCCGGGTCATCCTGGGCGCCTCCCAAGGACTCCGGCACAACCTCATCCGCCACATTGGCTTCCTTTAAATCCTTTGCGGTGAGCTTCATCACCTTTGCCGCTTCAGCCGCACGGGAGCTGTCCTTCCATAAAATGGTCGCAAAGCCCTCCGGACTTAGAACGGAGTAAATGGCATTTTCCAGCATCAAAATCTTATTGGCTACGCAGATTCCCAAAGCGCCGCCGGAGCTTCCTTCTCCCGTTACCACCGCAATTACCGGCACATGGAGAGAGCTCATAAAAGCAAGGTTTTTCGCAATGGCCTCACCCTGTCCGTGCTGCTCAGCTTCCAGGCCGGGGTAAGCTCCGGGAGTGTCTACGAAAGTGATAATAGGTCTGTCAAACTTCTCCGCCTGCTCCATAAGTCTTTTTGCCTTACGATAGCCCTCCGGACAGGTCATTCCGAAGTTACAGGAAAGATTTTCTTCCACCGTTCTTCCCTTTCTGTGACCCAGCACCGTTACCGGACGGCCATGAAAACGGGCAATTCCTCCGTATATAGAGCGGTCCTCATCATAAAGATGGTCTCCCTTTTGCTCGAAAAAGTCTGTAAAAAGGGCGGAAACGAAGTCCTCCACATGGGGACGTCTAGGGTGTCTTGCCAAAAACACCCGATCTCCCGGCTCCAAATCCTTACAGCTGTCTAAAAGCTTCTTCTTTTCTTCCTGTAAAACTTTGATTTCCTCGGTTTTTTCTTCTTCCGCAAGAAGAGCCTGAATTTTCTCTTCTAAGGCGTCTGTTTTTTCCAATACTTCCTTAATCATCTATATTCCTCCTTGATTCCCGATTCCGACAATGTCATTTTCAATCCCGGTTTTTCCGGCATGAAGGATTTCCATCCTACTTTTGTCCCTTTTGAACTTTTTTCAGCCGGCCTCTTCCAAACTGAGGCTTCCCGTTCCTGCAGTAGGGAAAATTTGTCCATAAACTGCCTTAAGCCTTCTGATGTAATTTCAAAAGCTGAATCAAGGTTTCTCTCATATCTTTTCTCTCCACAATCTTGTCTACGAAGCCGTGGCTTTCCAGATATTCACTCTTCTGGAAGCCCTTGGGGAGCTTACTGTTAATGGTCTGCTCAATAACTCTGGGGCCGGCAAAACCGATGAGCGCTCCCGGCTCTGCCAGGGTAATATCTCCTAAAGTAGCAAAGCTTGCAGTTACTCCTCCTGTGGTGGGGTGAGTTAAATAGCTGATAAAAAGTCCCCCGTGCTCGGAGAAAAGCTCCACTGCCGCAGAGGTCTTTGCCATTTGCATAAGGCTGTAGATTCCCTCCTGCATTCTGGCTCCTCCTGAAGCGGAGAAAATAATCAAGGGGCATTTTTCCTTATCCGCCACTTCGATTCCTCTGGTTACCTTTTCTCCCACGGCCTGAGACATGGATCCCATAAAGAAACGGCTATCCAGTACCAATACCACCACAGGAATTCCTCCAATTTTCCCCTTGGAAGAAACCACCGCCTCTTTCAGGCCGGTTTTTTTCGCCTGACTTTCCGCCTTCTCTCTATACTCCGGAAAATCCAAAGGATCCTTTACCGCCATATCCTGATCCAGCTCCTGAAAGGTTCCCGGATCATAAAGCATTTTCAAGCGATAATAGGCTCCAATGGGACTGTAAGAACCGCAATGAGGGCAAATATAGTAATTTTCTTCCCAACGGGAATGAAGTGCTCTTCTTCCGCATTTTCTACAGCTGATAAAGGTTGCAGGCACCTTTAATGGGGCAGTTCCGCTCATGGTATCTTTATTGGCTTTTTGCCGTAAGTCCCTGTCTTTCACCAGCTCTACCAGACTTTGAATGGGTGATTTCATATTTCCTCCTATGGTTCTTGACCTTTCCTTTAGAAACAATTCTTTTCTTTGAGAAAAGCGTCCCTAAGGACGCCTGTTTTTCTGTCTTTCTATCTTGATTAATTTACGCCTTTGCGTTATTTGCATAGTCTAAAATATCTTTTACGGTATGCATCTTTCCGATTTCTCCATCAGGAATGGAAACACCCAGCTCATCCTCTAAAGCCATGTGCAGCTCCACTAAGGAAAGAGAATCCACCTCTAAGTCCTTCTGCATATCTGCCTCTAAAGTAACCTTATCCTCATCACATGCCAAAGTATCTACAATGATT
>CAUSUG010000077.1:0-8502 GCA_963534765.1 uncultured Oribacterium sp. | reverse complement strand
AATTAGAACTATGAAACCGTTGAGGTGGAGATAACGTTAAGTATGAGCTCACAGAGAGTCCGGGAAGGTGAGAGCCGGGCAGAACACAGCTTAGCAAATGGACCACTGAGGGCATGGTCAAAGGAGCAGTCCGAGTATTCCATGACGCATAGGAATGCGTTAGTTTCCGGAGGTATGTTAGTACCTTGCTAAGAGCACGAGTGAATCGTGAACTAGGGTGGCACCGCGAACTTTAATTTTCGTCCCTAGCAGAATTTTTATTCTGCTGGGGTTTTTTTATTTTCAAAAATGATTTTGGAAATTTTTAAGATAGTTTTTTGATAAAAGGAAAACGCATTCAAGAGTCCTTTTGATAAGAGCAAAAATAATTCCCCATGCAGATTTTAGAGAAAGGAAGAAAATGATGATTAGACCAAGTCTTGTGGAAATGGAAGCCTACCGGAAGGATGAAAGCCTTCGCCTGCTTCCCGTCATGAAGGAGATTTTTTCGGATTTTATTACGCCCATTACCGCATTGTCCATTTTGAAAAATATTTCGCAAAATGTCTTTTTACTGGAGTCCATGGAGGACAGAGAAAAATGGGGGAGATATACCTTTCTGGGCTATGATCCGAAGCAAAGCATTTCCTGTAAAAACGGCATCGTAGAAAGCTCCGGCTTAAAGCTTCCTACCAAGGATCCCAAGGCTCTAATCCGGCAAATCCTTCAAGAGCACAAGGCGCCCAAGGTACCCGGGGCCCCTTCCTTTACCGGAGGACTGGTTGGATACTTCGCTTATGACTTTATTCAGTATGAGGAGAACAGCCTTCATTTTTCCGGAAAGGATGAGGAGGACTTCCAGGATTTGGATCTGATGCTCTTTGACAAGGTAATCTGTTTTGACCACTTCCTGCAAAAGATTTTCCTGATTGTGAATATGTCCCTTTCCGAGGGCGAGGCGAGCTATAAGAGAGCGGTTTTGGAATTGGAAAATATGCATAGGCTCTTAAAGAGCGGGGAGCAGAAGAAGGAAGAGCCCGGCAGATGCCTAAGCGACTTCCGCCTCCTCCACAGCAAGGAAGAATATATGCAAATGGTGAAGAAGGCCAAGAGACATTTGAAGGATGGAGACATTTTCCAAATCGTCCTCTCCAACAGGCTGGAAGCGGACTATGAGGGAAGTCTTTTGGAAAGCTATAGGCACCTTCGTTGCTTAAATCCCTCCCCCTACCTTTTCTACTTTTCCAGTAAGGACTTGGAGCTGGCAGGAGCCAGCCCGGAAACTCTGGTAAAGCTTGAGGAGGGCGTTTTGCAGACCTTCCCTCTGGCAGGAACCAGAAAGAGGGGAGTAACAGAAGAAGAGGACAAGCGTATCGCCATGGAGCTTTTACAGGATGAAAAGGAAGTTTCCGAGCATGATATGCTGGTGGATTTAGGCAGAAACGATATCGGGAAAATCGCCAAGGTAGGCACCGTGAAGGTGGAAAAGTACCACGAGATTCAGCGTTATTCTCATGTGATGCATATCGGCTCCACGGTAATGGGAGAGCTGAAGGAAGGCTATGACGCGCTGGATTGCGTTTCCGCCGTGCTTCCTGCCGGAACCCTAAGCGGAGCGCCGAAGATTCGGGCCATGCAGCTGATTGACGATATAGAGCAAAACCGCCGGGGCATCTACGGGGGAGGAATCGGATACATTGATTTCAACGGAAATCTGGACCTCTGTATTGCGATCCGCTTTGCCTATAAGAAAAACGGAAAGGTGGGGATTCGCTCCGGAGCCGGCATCGTGGTGGACTCCTCCGAGGAAAAGGAATTTGAGGAGTGTAAGAATAAGGCCCAGGCCGTGGTAGAAGCCATTCGAAGAGGGGAGGAGGCAGAATGATTCTTTTAATTGATAACTATGACAGCTTTACCTTTAACCTATATCAGATGCTGTCCCAATACGAGAGGGTGGAAGTGATTCGAAACGACGGGAAAACGGTGGAAGAAATCGAGGCCATGAAGCCGGCAGGAATCGTTCTTTCTCCCGGACCGGGCAGACCGGAAAATTCCGGCATTTGCCCCCAAGTCATTCGTTCTCTTCGGGGAAAAATCCCTATTCTTGGAGTTTGTCTTGGAGAACAGGCCATCTGTCAGGTTTATGGGGGTACCGTGAGCCACGCCATAAAACCCATGCACGGCAGACAGTCCGAGGTGGACATTGTGGATGACTCGGAGCTTTTTAAAGGTCTTGGCCGGAAAATGAAGGTGGCTCGCTACCATAGCCTGATTGCCGAGGAGGAAAGTCTGGAGGGCACAGAGCTTCGGATTACCGGGAAGACCAAGCAGGAGGAAGTGATGGCGGTGGAAGACAGGGAGCGGAAGGTTTACGGCGTACAATTCCACCCGGAAAGTATCATGACCAAGGACGGAGCGAAGATTTTGGAAAACTTTGCAAGGATTTGTAAGGGAGCCTAGACAAGCCGGAAAGAAAGCTAGCAGGAGTACGGGGTAAAATTGCCAATGAAAACGCTTTGGAGTAGAGCTATAGGGAAGGCTTGTCAAAGGAAAGGGTAGAAGCAAATGAGCATTTTAGAAGAAATCGCAAGGAAAAGAAGAAAGGCTGTGGAAGAGGAGAAAAAGCTGCTTTCGCTTATGGAGCTGGAAAGGCTTTTGGAGGAGCGGGAAGCCTTAGGGAAAGCTGCTTTAAAAGAAGCCTTGGGGAAAGCTACCTTAAAGAACGAAGTTCTGAGGGATGATACAGTAAGTCCAAAAGCTTTGGCAACCGGAGGGAAAAGCTTTTACCAGGCCTTAGCCAAGAAGGGCTTATCCATTATCGGAGAGGTGAAGAAAGCTTCTCCCTCCAAGGGCATTATCGCAGAGGATTTTCCCTATTTACAGATTGCAAAGGACTATGAAGCTGCCGGCATTGACGCTATTTCCTGCTTGACGGAGCCTAAGTATTTTCTGGGGAAGGATCAATATTTACAAGAAATCGCACAAGCTGTTTCGGTGCCGGTGCTTCGGAAGGATTTTCTGATTGACCCCTACCAAATCTATCAGGCCAAGCTTTTAGGAGCGAAAGCTATTCTCCTGATTGTTTCTCTTCTTGGGGAAAGGGAATTGAAGGAATTTCTAAGCCTGGCAGGAAAGCTGGGACTGGATGCCTTGGTGGAATGCCATGATGAGGAAGAAATCCGCTGTGCCCTTTCTGTGGGAGCGGAGATTATCGGAGTCAACAACAGAAATCTAAAGACCTTTTCAGTAAATCTGGAAAACAGCCTATCTTTAAGAAATTTGGTGCCAAAGGGACAGCTTTTCGTGGCGGAAAGCGGAATGTCCAAGCCGGAAGAACTAAGGCTTTTAGAGGAAGCCGGGGTAGATGGGGTTTTGATTGGAGAAAGCCTGATGAGGGCAGAGAGCAAGAAGGAAAAACTTCAGGAATTACGGAGCCTATTGAAATAAGAAATAATCTAAAAAAAAAGGAATTATGCGTAGAAAAGTAGAAAAGCCGGATTTGTTTAAAAGATAGTTTTTGCCAAAAAGAGGATTTCAAAGGAACAGAAGTAAGGGAAAGAAAGGAGCGAGTATGCTGCAAGAATGTATCAAAAAACTGGTGTTAGGAGAGGATTTAAGCTTTCAGGAAAGCTACGAAAGCATGAATGAAATTCTGGACGGAAAAAGCTCTCCGGTGCAAAATACCGCCTTTCTTACGGCTCTGGCCTGCAGAAAGCGGGAGGAAGAAAATATCACGGAAATTACGGCATTTGCCAAGGCGATGCGGGAGCACGCCACAGAGGTAAAGCACGAGGGCATGGAGGTTTTGGAAATCGTAGGAACCGGTGGAGACCACAGCAACAGTTACAACATTTCCACCACCTCCGCCTTGGTGGTAGCTTCTTTAGGGGTAAAGGTGGCTAAGCATGGAAACCGGGCAGCCTCCTCCAAGTCCGGCACCGCGGATTGTCAGGAAGCCCTGGGCATTAACATTGTGCAGGACAAGGAAAAGGCGGAGGAAATGCTGAAAAGCACCGGTCTTTGCTTCCTCTTTGCCCAGCACTACCATACCGCCATGAAGTATGTGGGCGCTATCCGTAAGGAATTGGGCTTTCGGACCATTTTCAATATCCTTGGGCCGCTAACCAATCCTGCAAAGCCGGAAGCCATGCTTCTTGGGGTATATCAGGAGAGACTTTTAGAGCCTATGGCGGCAGTGCTGCATCACTTAGGCGTTAAGCGAGCTTTGGTAGTTTACGGAGAGGACGGCATGGATGAGATTTCCGTTTCCGACAAGACTTTGGTTTGCGAATTAAGGGATGGACAAAGCCGAATCTTTGAGATTGCTCCGGAGGACTTCCATTTGGAAAGAGGAAAAAAAGAGGAGCTTGTGGGGGGAGATGCGGCGGAAAATGCTGCAATTACCAAGGGACTTTTGGCCAATGAGATTCAGGGCAGCAAGAAAACGGCTCTTTTGTTAAATGCGGGAGCAGCCCTCTTTATTGCCGGAGAGGCAGAAAGCATAGAGGAAGGCATTCGCCTGGCAGAGGAAGCCATCAGCAGTGGAAAGGCATTGGCCTTCTTGGAAGAGTACAGAAAGGCTTCCCAAAATTAAGCCGGGACAAGTGCTATAGCCTGTGAGGAGCATCATAAAGCATCGAGGGCTGAAAGGAGTTGGCGTGAAGGTCAAGTACTGAAAGGAGTTGGCATGGTCGTCAAGTACTGCGGTATCACAAAGGAAGAGGAAATCCAGCATTTGCAAAAGCTTCCTATAGATTATGTGGGCTTTGTCTTCTATAAGAAAAGCAAACGCTTTGTGGACAAGGAGCAGGCAAGGCGTCTTAGGGAAAAATTGAATCCTTCCATTCCCGCGGTGGGGGTCTTTGTAGAGGAAGAGATTCCGAAGATTTTGGAGCTTTTGCAGGAGGGGATTATCCAAGGGGTTCAGCTTCATGGAGAAGAAAAGGAGTCCTATGTTCTTACGCTTAAGGAGAAAATGAAGCAACTTAGAGGGGATTCCTTTCTCTGGCAGGCCTTTATCTTAAAGGAAGAAAAGGATATAGAACGGGCAAATGTCTCCCCGGCGGACCTGATTCTTCTGGATGGAGGAAAGGGGGAAGGTAAAGAGGCGGAGGCAGGACTTTTACAAAAGATTCATCGCCCCTATATCTTGGCAGGAGGACTTTCCCCGGAAAATGTAGTAGAGAAAATCAAAGCATTTTCCCCCTATGGATTGGATGTCAGCTCCGGAATCGAGGAGCAGGGGGAAGATGGTGTCCGGAAAAGTCCGGAGAAGATGGATAGTTTTATACATTTGGTGAGAGAATATGAGAAGCAGACTTTCTGAAGAAATGGAAGCAAAGAAGATACAATAAAGATACAAAGAAGTAGCAATGAAGATACAATGAAGATGCAATAAAGATACAAAGAAGTAGCAATGAAGATGGAATGAAAGATACATCCGGAAAGGAGTAGTATGGCAGAGAAAATCGGACGTTTTGGGATTCATGGAGGACAGTACATTCCGGAAACCCTGATGCAGGCAATAGAGGAATTGGATAAGGCCTATACAGAGGCTAAGGCGGATCCTTTATTTCAGAAGGAGTTAAGCCGTTACTTAAATGACTATGCAGGACGGCCCTCCCGCCTGTATTATGCGGAAAAGATGACGAAGGATCTTGGAGGCGCCAAGATTTACTTAAAGAGAGAGGACTTAAACCATACCGGAGCCCACAAAATCAACAATGTTTTAGGACAGGCCTTGCTGGCAAAGCGTATGGGAAAGACCAGACTGATTGCGGAAACCGGAGCAGGACAGCATGGCGTGGCAACGGCAACGGCAGCAGCCCTTTTCGGCATGGAATGTGTGGTTTTTATGGGGCAGGAGGACATTGAGCGTCAGGCCTTAAATGTTTACAAGATGCGTCTTTTGGGAGCGGAGGTGGTTTCCGTAAAGACCGGAACTGCCACCTTAAAGGATGCGGTGTCTGAGGCCATGAGAGAGTGGACGAAGAGAATTTCCGATACCCACTACTGCCTCGGTTCCGTTATGGGGCCTCACCCCTTCCCTACCATGGTCAGGGATTTTCAGGCGGTGATTTCCAAGGAAATTCGAGATGAGATTTTGGAAAAGGAAGGAAAGCTTCCTGCAGCAGTATTGGCCTGCGTGGGAGGCGGCTCCAATGCTATCGGAACCTTCTACCATTTTATTCCGGATGAGGGGGTAGAGTTAATCGGCTGTGAGGCCGCAGGAAGAGGGGTGGATACGGAGGAAACTGCGGCCACCATTGCGGTAGGAAAGCTGGGCATTTTCCACGGCATGAAGTCCTACTTCTGTCAGGATGAATTCGGACAGATTGCCCCGGTATACTCCATTTCCGCGGGACTGGATTATCCAGGAATCGGACCGGAGCACGCAGCACTCCATGACAGCGGACGGGCAAAGTATGTGCCGGTAACGGATTTGGAGGCGGTAGAGGCCTTTGAGTATCTTTCGAAAATGGAGGGAATCATCCCGGCCATTGAATCCGCCCATGCCATTTCCTACGGTATGAAGGTAGCGAAGGAGAAGAGTAAGGAGGAAAGCATTGTGATCTGCATCTCCGGAAGAGGGGATAAGGACTGTGTTTCCGTAGCACGTTTCAGAGGGGAGGACTTGGTAGAATGAGAAGCATAAAAGAAGCATTTGCAAAGGGAAAGGCATTTATTCCCTTTATCACCTGTGGAGATCCGGATTTGGAAAGCACCAAGAAGCTGGTAAAGAGCATGGTGGAAAATGGAGCAGACCTGATTGAGTTGGGGATTCCCTTCTCCGACCCCACCGCAGAGGGTCCGGTGATTATGGAGGCTGACCTTCGGGCCTTACAAGGAGGATGCACCACAGAGCAGGTTTTTCAAATGACCAAGGAGCTTCGGCAGGAAGTGGATGTGCCCTTTGTGTATATGACCTATGCCAATGTGGTTTTCTCCTACGGCAGTAGAAAGTTTATGGAAAAGGCCAAGGAAGCAGGAGTTTCCGGACTGATTCTTCCGGATGTGCCATACGAAGAGCGGGAAGAGTTTTTGCAGGATTGTAGAGACTTCGGCATTGCCCTCATTTCCATGGTTGCCCCCACCTCCGAGGACCGTATTGCAAAGATTGCGAAAGACGCGGAAGGATTTTTATATATCGTGTCATCCCTTGGGGTTACGGGAGAGCGAAAGGAAATCACCACGGATCTGTCTTCTCTTTTGAAAATGGTGAAGAGCCACACGGACATTCCCTGCGCCGTCGGTTTTGGTATCTCCACCAAGGAGCAGGCAAGGGAAGTGGCAAAATATGCGGACGGCGTGATTGTAGGCTCCGCCATTATGAAGAAAATCCATGAGAATCCGGGGAAGGAAGAGGCCGTACTGGGAGAGTATGTGGCTTCGATGAAGTCGGTGTTATAGTGCCACCGTCCGGTAATGAGTTTCTTTCTTTAGGAATAATATCACCGTCCGGTAATGAGTTTCTTTCTTCAGGAATAGTATCACCGTCCTTTGCAATGAGTTTCTTTCTTCAGACACGTTCTCACTAACCTCGCCTCGTAGCAGTACTAAGCTGAAAGCTTCGTTCACTCGCTTTCAGCAAGTACTGACGGGCTCAGATTGTCTTCAGAAAGAAACTCATTGCCGGACGGTGGGGCACATTTCCGGGCTGGAGAAAAATCTTCTATGTTCGGCTGGGACTAGATTGTCTTCAGAAAGAAAACTCATTGCCGGACGGTGAGGCACATTTCCGGGCTGGAGAAAAATCTTTTATGTTCGGCTGGGACTAGATTGTCTTCAGAAAGAAACTTTATTGACGGACGGTGGGGCACATTTTTGCACCGGAGAAAAACTCTCTCTTGGGTTGATTGAAACTAGCCCTCTTCAAAGAAGCCTAAAATTAAGATGCCTAAAACCGCCAGTCCAACGGCAAGGTACTGGGCTTTGCTAAGCTTTTCTTTTAAGAAGATTCTGGCCCAGATTACGGAGAAGAGGCAGTAGCTGGAAATCAAGGGTGCGGAGGCAACAGCATTTGCTCCAATGGCATAGATATAGGTGAACTGACCTATTGTTTCGCAGACGGCAGCTAAAAATTTCGGTCCTTCCGTAGGAAGGCTGAACTTGGTCTTTTTTACAAAAACCAAATAGAAGAAGAGGCAGACTGCCAGAGTACAGAAGGTGTATTCATAGGCTACATTTGCAGAGGCTTCCGGAATTTTTTCCAGAACCACTGCGTCTAAAAATGTGCCCAGTCCGTCAATGATGCAGTAAAAGATGGGGAAGAAAATGGCGATAAAGCTGTTTACATATTTATCCTCCACCTTTTCCTGCATCTTTTTTCGTTCCGCATCCTCACGCTTTTTTTGCAGATAGGAAAGCAGGTAAATGGCAAAAAGATCCTTCAGGGGATCCCAGCTTGGAAAAGAAATCCGAACCGGACCAAAAAAAGATAGAAATTAATGATAAAATAAACCACATATTGACTCCTCGTATTATATAGTCATACCCATTCTTTACCTGTTCTAAGGTATAGGG
>CAUSUG010000076.1:0-8620 GCA_963534765.1 uncultured Oribacterium sp. | reverse complement strand
AATCACTACCACCCGTCAAACGGGTGGTTTGCTCGGGGCTATAAGCCCCTGCTACTGGCCAGCGTCTAAAGGCGCTGGCTTTCATTTTGGGCTATGGGAAGTTTGCTTTGCACCTTCCCACAGCTCCATTCAAGCCATATTGCGTTTGACTCGTCGCTACCCCATAAAGGGGTATTGGTACTACTGCACTTTAACCCTTAAAAGGGTCTTCATATTCTTTAACACTTAGTTTATCCAAAGCTATATCGTGTTTTTCTTGATCTTGGATATACTTTTTTATTGTGGCTTCATTTAAACCTACTGTACTGACATAATAGCCTTCGGCCCAAAAATGTCTGTTTCCAAATTTGTATTTAAGATTTGCGTGTTTATCAAATATCATTAAGGCACTTTTTCCCTTTAAGTAGCCCATAAAAGAAGAAACGCTAATCTTAGGTGGAATACTAACCAGAATGTGTACATGGTCCGGCATTAAATGCCCTTCTATAATCTCCACTCCTTTAAAGGCGCAGAGTTGCTTGATAATATCCCGAATATCTGACTTATATTGATAATATATTATTTTTCGCCTATACTTCGGTGTGAAGACAATATGATATTTACACATCCATTTCGTATGTGCCAATGCATATTCTTTCTTCGCCATAAAATCACCTTCCTTTTCTGCAATATAGCTTGAACAACTTTATTGTATTAGGAAAGGTGATTTTTGTATAACAAGTGTTTCCCACCCGCATAGCGGGTGGTTTTTTGTATCAGAGCTAACATTTTTCAAATGTCAGCTCCGATACCGGCTAAAGTCCATCTATAAGAAAAAAAGAGGGGGATTACTCCCCTGTGGAAAGTATCCCTCTCTCGACCGCTTCTTCGTATTGGAAGACCGCCTGATTATAATCCAGTTTTGCCTGGGTTGCTGCATTTTCCTTGGATAAGGCTTCTAAGGATAAGCCTTGGAAATCTGCCCTTCCCAAAAGCCCCAGAGCATTCATCCGCTCTGCTTTTTCCTTTTGTAAACGGGAAAGCTCTGAAACGGATTCTGCCGCATTTAATGCAGCTTCCGCTTCGCTAATATTCCGTCTGAGCTCCTCCATAGAAACTCGAATCTGCTGCTCTTTTTCCTTTTGACTCTGTTTCTTCTCCGTCCAGCCGGTAATGTTATTATCCTTTACGCGGAGAATACTGCCCAGTTCACTGTTATGACTTAGAGCGGAATCAATGTCCTTTCCCCAGTCTCTTGTGGACAGATAATTTCTTGGATAGTCGGGAATGGCTTCGAACTGAATGGCAGAGTAGCTATTCATACTCCATCCAAGGCTCAGCCCCATATTTCTCTTCATGCTTTCCAGGCCGTCCTTAGCCTTTTGCAAATCCGACTGAGCACTTTCCAGAGCAAGTCTTGCCGCGCTCACATCATTTGCCGTAGCCTGCCCAAGGCGCGCCTGTCTTTCCGTTTTCTCTAAGCCTGCCTGTAGCATCGCCACTCGTTTTTCTAGCATCGTCTTGTTGTTTTCCAGAGAAATCGCACTGAAATAAAGATTTTGCATACCGTCACTCAAAAGCTTTTTTCCGGTATAGAAGCCGGATTTCACGGCTTTTTCCGTCTTAGCTTCCGCCTTCTTCATGCTTTTTTCCGTCTCGGAAAGCTGCACCAGTCCTTGATTTACCTCTGCCAGACTACTGTCTATATCCGGTAAAATCTTCTTACTGTTCTTTACCTTTTCTAACTGATTGATCTGACTTTGCAAAAAGGCTTTGGTCGCAGGATCTGTGCTATCCTGCTTCTGCTCCTTTAAACTGTCAATGCTCTCCTGCAAATTCGCAAGAATATCCGCCTTTTCGTCCTTTACCGCCTTCTGTACGGAAGCCATTCCGCCGGTACTTTGCGCCAAAGCATCCTGTTCCATCTTGGCTACAGAACTGAATTGGTCTACAAGATCCGGGATTTCTCTGAAGGAAATGATGTTGTCATTCACATCCCAAGGCTTCTCCTCTGCTAAGGCAGGGAAGCTTTGACAGAGAAGTCCAAGGCTTAAAGCCAGAGCAAATGCGGATTTTATCTTATTCTTTCTCTTCTCCATAAAAGATTCAATGCATCCTTTCTCTTACTCTGCCGTCGCCAAACCGTTCTTTCCGGCCTGATAATCCAAATATTCTTCATAAAGCTTCAAATCCGCCTGCTGCTTTTGAAGGCTTGCGGTATCGGAAGCATTTTTCGCCTTTTCAAAATCCACACGGCTTACACTTCCCAGCTTATAGCCCCGCTCTGCCTTCTGATAGGCCTGCTGTGCGTTGGATGCCTGCAGCTCCGCCTGTCTTTTTGCCTCCTCTGCCTGCTTTAAGCTTTGGTATCGGGAAAGCATATCGGACTGAATCTTCTCCTTTGCTGCGGAAATGCTTCTTGTCAGATTCTGTCGGTTGGCATCTCCTGTGGAAAGATTCAACTTTCTTTCTGAAATCCGAAGACTGTAGTTATTCTGTAAAGCTGTCTTACTGTCTTCCTCTAAATTCACTGCCGTAAGCTGCTCTGCACTAAGGCTTGGAATTACGGGCATCTCCGGAGTATCACTTGCCTTCCAGCCCAGATTCACCCGTAAAAGCTCCGTCATCTTATCAAAGGCGGAATTGTTCTTTGTAAGACTCAGATTCACCTGGTCATAGGCTTCCTTAGCAGTCAACACGTCAATCTGGGTGGCCTTTCCGATAGCTTTCTTTCTCTCGGTGCTTTCCTGTGCGCTTTTCGCATCCGCTAAAGATAAGGCATCGATTTGCTTTTGAAGGCCTGTACTTTCTCTGCTAATGAAGGATTTTTTAATGGTCTCAATAGTATTCTGCTCCGTTTGTTCCACGGAAAGCTTGGCAATCTCCCGGTCTGCATTCTGCGCCACGGTATCTGCGGAAAAATTGCTGCTGTCGGTCTGGTACTGCATTTCTGCCAAAGCCTCCGCCACGCTATTTCCGTCTGCAGCGGACAATGCCTTTTCATAGGCTTCTTCCACCTGATTTCTGGCATCCTCTACATTGACATTGTAGCTTCCCCTGCTGTCACTTTCCCGGAAGTTTCTCCAAAGACTGGATACTGTGGGGTTGTATTCATGGACCAAGTCCCCGATTTCCTCCCAGGAAATCACATTGTCCCGAAGCTTTGCCCACTCCTCCTCGGAACGCTGCCGTTCAAAGGAAGTCTGCATCTGATCCACGGAAACATTATCGGAAAAGCCCGGTACCTTCTGTGCCATGGCAGGCATGGTAAAGGAAAGGCTCGCTAAAACAATTGCTAAACTAATAGGATATCCCTTTTTTCTCATCTTCTTCTCCTAAAAAAAAATCTCTGATTCTCTAAGCATGGGGCTGTAAAGCACAGTTGACTGTCCTTACAGCCCCTACTAAGAGAAAAGGAGTCTTCTCTACTATAGCATAATATTCCTCAGAATTTCTTAACGAAAATCGTCAATCCTGTGAACTTTTGGTGTTCTTTCTCCTAAATAAGTTTCAACTATCCTGCCAAATATCGCCTTACGCTATGCACCAAAGCCGCGCTGCCGGCTTTAAACTTTTATCATATGTTTTTTCCTGCCATAGATAATCATGTAGTACACCGGAAGCAAAAGCAGTGCCAGTAAAGTAGACGCCACCAAGCCTCCCACGTTTACCAAAGCCAGTCCCTGCATCAGGGCACCGTTGTCTCCGAAGCCCATAGCCATAGGAATCATAGACAATACCGTAGTCAGGGTGGTCATCAAAATCGGCCGAAGTCTGGTGGCACCGGACTCTGTCAAAGCCTTTTCCAAAGGCATTTCCTGACGGTACTGATTTACCGTATCCACATAGAGGATTCCGTTGTTTACCACCGTTCCCACCAGCATCAAAAATCCCAAAAGGGAGGTCATGGACAGAGTTGCGTCAAAGAGCCACAAGAGTCCGAAGGAACCGATTAAGGAGAAGGGGATGGTGGTCATCACCATAAAGCTGAAGCGTGTAGACTCAAACTGCGCCGCCATGACTACAAAGACCAGGAAGACCGCAATGGCGATGGCACGGAACAAATCCGCAAACTCCTCATTCATACTTTGAGTCTGAGAATTAGCCACAACGGAAATATTCTCTCCCAGATTCTTGCTGACCAGGTCGTCAATCTCCGCCTTAGTATTGTTGTTGGCCTGCTCCGTATAATTTGCCGTAATCGTCGCCTGATACTTTTTATCTTCTCTTTCAATGCTGGCAGGGGAGTCCGCATACTTTACAGTGGCCAGACTTTCCAAGGAAACCTGCGCTCCTGTAGGCGTGGTAAAACGGATGGACTTCACTTTTTCCAAGCTATCGAATTGATCTTTGGGATAATTCACCCACACATCTACCTTTTGCCCCTCCACCGTCATTTTCATTGCTTTTTTTCCGGTAAGATCGGTATTTAAGGACTGGGCAATCTGGATAGGACTTAAGCCTTCCGCCGCCGCCTTAATGGGGTCTACCTTCACCTGCAAGAGGGGAGCTGCATTTTCCAGGCTGGAATGAATGCCGGTGAGGCTGCTCTGCTTTTGTAATAAAGAAAGAAGTTCATTACTCTTTCTTTGCAGTTCTTCCAAATCCGATCCCTGAATAATAATTTCATAGTTGTTGCCGAGGCTGTAATCTCCTCCGCTCATACTGGTATCACTTACGGACTTTATGCTTAAAACCTCTTGAGACCGGTTTTCCAAGGCCTTCTTCCATGCCTTTACCTTTTCCTTAGTTTTCATGGAACGATTCTTTTTCAGATATACCGTAATCGTAGGATCAGTGCTTCCTCCGTACAGAGCGGAAAGAGCGGAGCCTCCCGCCGTTGCGGTATAACGGTCCGTATCCGGATCCTTCGCCACCAGCTCCTCCAGCTCTTTTATTACCCTTTCCTTTTCTTCTATGGAAAGACCGGGCTTTTGGGTAATGCCGATTTCAACGGTTCCGGTATCAATATCCGCCATCAACTCTGTTCTGAGCTGTGTCGCCAGGAAGAGAGAAAGAACTAAAATTCCTGCTGTGGCTACAAGCACTACTTTTTTATGTCGTAGAAATTTACTGATAGTGTTTCTATAGGCATCCTGTAAAAGCCGAACTCCACGGTAAGCTACCGCCTTGCTGTTTTCCTTAGGCTTATAAAGGGTAAAGCATAGGGGCACAATGGTAACCGCAGAAATCAAAGAGGCCACCATACAGAAGACAATGGTGAAGCCAAGGGGCTTAAAGTACTGTCCGGAAATTCCCTGTAAAAATCCCAGGGGAAGGAATACTACACAGGTAGTAAGAGTACCTCCAAAAACTGAGGCTCCCACTACTCTTACAGAGTCGATAGCCGCTTCTGTAAGACTTCTTTGCCATTCTCCGTAATCATCCATGGCACGGAAGCAGGCCTCCAATACTACGATGGAGTTGTCTACCATCATACCCACGCCCAAAACCAGGGCGGAAAGGGTCAGCATATTCAGGCTATAGCCCATGGCTCCCATAAAGACGACAGCTCCCAGAATCGCCAAGGGAATGGAGGAACCTACGATTAGGGAGGCCTTTATATCTCCAAAGAAAAGGAAGATAATCAGCATAGAAATCACGACAGCCATAATCATAGTCTGAAATACGCTGGACAGGGAGCTCTTAATGCTATCCGCAGAGTCGGAAATCACATGAATTTCCAGATTGGGATTCTTCCCTTCCAATTTCTTGATTAAGGTGTTCACATCCTTACTCATGGCAATGTCCGACTTACTCTGTAGCTTATTTAAGCTTAAGGTAATGGTCTCTTCGCCGTTATATCGTCCTATACTGCTTTTATCCGAAAGAGCGGAACCCACTGTAGCCAAATCCGAAAGGGTCAAAGTATTTCCTGTTCCGGTAGTAATAGGAAGCTTTCGTAATTCCTCAATGGTGGAATAGTCCTGAGCGGTACTGATAGATAATTCCTGATCTCCCACCTTTGTACTTCCTGCAGGATAGGTGAACTTTGCAGCCTGCATCATTCCCACCACCTGTTCCATGGTCAAATGATACTGTTGCAGTTTTTCCGGGGAAAGCTCCACTCTTACATAGCTTTCCTGTCCTCCGGAAAGAGAAAGGAAAGCCACGGTGGATAATTTTTCAAACTCCGGCCTAATATTGTTTTCTACATAATTATAAAGCTGACTCTCGTTTTTATTGTTGATGGAGAGAACCATTCCCGGTCTGGCATTAATATCCACTTCCATAATGCTGATATCCTTGGCGTCCTCCGGAAGAGAGGATTTAATGGCGTCCATCTTTTTCTTCAGGCTGTCATAGGCCTTGGTCATATTCGTGCCGTAATTGTAACGAACAATAACCATGGAAAAGTTCTCATTGGATTGGGATCTGACCTGCTTTACATCGGAAAGCAAGGAAACCTCCTCCTCAACAGGCTTGGTGACAAGCTCGTCCACATCCTCCGGAGAGGCTCCGGGATAGGTGGTGGTCACGATGAGGTAGGGAAAGTTCATATTGGGGAGCAACTCCATTTTCATGGTAGTAAAGCTCATAAAACCGAAGAAAATGAGGGTGATTACCACAAGAAAGGTAGTAACCGGTCGTCTTAAGACGAATTTCGTCATGGAAAGCATCCTTAGCCCTCCTTTCCGGTTTCCGTAGCGGCAGAATTAACTGCCCCAGTACTGCTATCTGTTTCTTCTGCCGTCTTTTCATCAGAAGAAGCCTCTGTTTCCGAGCTCTTCAGTCTTACCTTTGCGCCATCATACATCTCGTTATTCCAGGAGCTGAGGATCAAATCCTTCTCCGTAAGCCCGGAAAGTATTTCCACCTTTTCCTCTCCCTGCAAGCCAAGCTCTACAAACTGCTTTTTAATGCTTCCATTCTCACCCTCACCCTTTTCCAAAAGGTAAACATAGGGAGAACCGTTGTCATAGTAAATCACGGATAGAGGAAGCAGATTTACCCCGGTTCTTCTATCCTTCGTTACGGTTAATTTCACCCGGCTTCCCTCAGGAAGGGAAGAATTCTCCAGATTGGCTTTCACGATAAAGAGTCCGGTCTGGGCATTCATCACTCCGGAAATCTCGGTAATGAAGCCTATATACTGCTCTTGTCCCTTTTCTACCTTTACTTCCTGGCCTAAAGACAGGTTCTTCATCAGTTCCTCCGTTGCGGAAAACACAAGCTGCTGTTTTCCCTTCCCCATAAGACTGGCAATTTGGGTTCCCTGCGGAATCATGGCATCCTTCACCAAAATGCTGTTTTGCAATACGCCGTCTGCAGGAGCGGTAATGGTGGCAAACTCCACCTGGGTATCATAGTTCAGCTTCGCCGCCTTTACCTGAGCTTCCGCAGCCTTTGCCTGGGCATCTGCCGCTTCAAAATCCTGGGCGGAAATATCCCCCGAGGCTTGGAGGCTTGCCAAACGGTTTCTGGCATCACTTGCCGCCTTCGCCTGGGCCTCAGCCTGCTCCAAAGTATATTTTGCTGCATCAATCTGCTTTTGATTGTCTAAACGGGCAATCTTATCTCCTTTTTTCAGCTCCGCACCATTTTCCGCATAGATTTCCAAAACCTCTCCGGAAACCTTGGAAGCCAACGCATACTGCTCACTGGCCTCAATGGTACCCACCAAAGACTCTGTAATAAACAGGTCACCCTTTTCCACGGAAATGCCGGTGGCCAAAGGAAGCTGGGTGACCTCTACTTCCTCCTTAGGCTTTAATAAACGTCTTCCTACCAAAAATGCCACTCCTAAAAGGATAAGCAACGCGATTACAATTTTTACCCCTTTTTTCATCTCTACTCATTTCCTCCTAACGCTTTTTCCAAGAGCTGAATCTGCTTTTGGAATACATAAAGAATTTGTTCAATAAAGGCTTCCTGTTCCCTATCATCCTCCGGATCGGATAATCCCTCTTTTCTTTTTTCTATGGAAAAGGCCTGTAAAAGGCTGAGGGAAGCCAGTGAAAATGCGGTTTGAATCCCGATGCCCTTTTCCTCCTCCGATAATGTCTTGGGAAAATAATCCTTGGGAATTGCTTCTAATACCACATCTATATTATCCCGTCTTCCCCTGTCCATGTGACTTTTCATACTGGCCAAAGAAAGATTCTTTAAAAAGCCGGAGCGATAGAACATGGCAAAGCTGTCCTGAACAATTTGTTTTTTTCGAATCTTCACGATTTCGATGACCCACTCCTGAATACTTTGGAAAAAATTCCCATTATTGCGTGCCATGATTTCCATGAAATGCCCTACTGCCTTATCTTCTTCCGCTTCAAAAAGATACACCAGCAAATCATCCTTATCCGGGAAATAGGTATAAAAAGCTCCTCTGGAAATCTCACTTTCCTGAATAATGCGATTAATGGATACTTTGTCATAATCATAGGAAGAAAATTCTTTTTTTGCCGCTTCCAAAATTCGCCTTCGTTTTTCTTCTTCCAAATTCAAAAATCTTAATGTAGGCATCTTCCCCCTCAATACATTCTGTGATGATTTATACTTTCTTATCAATGGCAGGCTGTCAGCTTTTACTTGAACGTAGACGGTGACAGCTTGTCACTATTTTTACCAGCCCAGTATAGTGACAGCTTGTCACTCTGTCAAGAAGTTTTTTATTTTTATCTACTTTAGTAACACGCTAAAT
>CAUSUG010000075.1:0-8624 GCA_963534765.1 uncultured Oribacterium sp. | reverse complement strand
CTAAACTGTTTGTAATCATAGCTTGCTCCGGCAATTCCTACCGCATATGCACTAACCTTTAAAGGAATGTTTCTAACAACCATCATATGATCTTTTGCCGCTACATCAATATCATTATCAAATTCCATTAAAACAGATAATACTTTATTTCTTCTGTCTTTTTTTTCTTCCTCCTCACTAGCATAGCGGGAGGTATCTGCCAAGGCTCTTCTGCTTCTGCTTAATGGAGTGAGGGTCTCTTCTGCAACTCTGTCCGTGCCGCTAAAGACTTCCGTAGAAAGGGAGGAGCCCTCTTCTGTCTCTTCCTTTTCCTTATCAGAGGCTCCCTTTTCCTCTACAGCTGAAGAATCTTCCTTGCTGTCTTTCTTTGCGTCTTCCTCTGTAACGATCTCAGTATTAGAAGCTGTTTTTTCTGCATTTTTCTCTTCTAGATTACCTGTCTGAAGGCTTTCTTCCTGCTCTAAAGGAAGAGCGTAGGCGAGAGTGCTACTCGCACTCACTCCCAGTACAATGCTAAGTCCTAAAGCCAGCATGTTTTTTCTTCTCATCTTCATAGTCCTTTCTTATTTCTTGCCATTTCACGATATAAAATTATACTATATTTTAGATTTTTTTCTAATTATTTTTCGCGAATAAATATGGTTCTTTAAGAAGTCCCCAACCTTATCTATTATTTCATTCCCATTTTTGTGCAAAAAAATAAGGCCTAAGGGCTTTCCCTCCAAGCATTGCATTAAAAAAATCCCCCTCTCCAAAGGAGAAGGGGAACTTTCTATAAATCTTCTTATTCATTTTTGAAGCTATTTTAGCCCTGCTTCTGCTCCGGAATGGCCTTAGCAAGAGCAAAACGGTTGGACTGCACGATGGAACGGGAATCCTGTAAAGAGGACTTTAAGCCGCTCAGATGCTCCTCTGCGGTATCCAGGGAACGGGTAATAATGGTTTCCAGGCTTGCCAGCATCTCATCCGTATAACGAATGGCATTGCTGCGAATCTGATCTGCATCCGCCACCGCATTGTTTACAATACCGTCTGCCTGCTTCTGAGCGTCCTGCAAAAGTGCATTTGCCTTCTCATAAGCCTTCTGCATGATTTCATTGTCGGAAACCATCTCCTCGGTCTGGGTTCTGGCGTCATTTAACATCATATCCGCCTGAGCCTTCGCATCAGCCAGGATGGCATCCTGCTGGGAAATAATCTTCTGATACTTCTTAATCTCCTCAGGAACCCGAAGGCGAAGCTCCACCAAAAGCTCCTCCATCTCTTCCTTATTTACTAAAATCTTTGTATTGGACAAAGGCTGATACTTGCAACTATCAATGTATTCCTCAATTTCTCCAATCAACTGCTCAATTCTGCTCATATCCCCCTCCGTCTCTCTTGTTCATCAAATTTTTTCTTCATAGCCTCTTCCACATCTTTCGGAACAAAGGCTGATATATCCCCATGAAAGGACGCAATCTCCTTTACAGTACTGGAACTTAAATACGAATATTTCAAGCTAGTGGCAAGGAAAATGGTATCCACTTTCTCTGCAATCACCTTATTGGTCTGGGCCAGCTGCAACTCAAACTCAAAGTCCGTTACCGCCCGCAGGCCTCGAACAATGATATTGGCATGGACTTTTTTCGCATAATCCACCGTTAAGCCGGTGAAGCTATGCACTTCCACATTGCCCCAATCCTTCGTGTGCTCAGCAATCATTTTAACACGATCTTCCATGGAAAACAACGGCGTCTTCTGCCGGTTTTGCAGCACACCCACGATTAATTTATCCACCATTTTTCGGCTTCGTTCAATCACATCCAAGTGCCCGAAGGTTACCGGATCAAAGGAGCCGGGATACAAACCTATCTTCATACAGCCTCCTGTAAACGAAGAAAGATATGCTTATTGGTCTTGTACAGCTTCTCCCGAAGAATTTGATATCCTTCCTCTTCCATGTCGGAAAAATCCTCTTCCAACGCCGCCTCTACAACAAAAACCGTATCCTTCCCCACCATAGAGGACTTTACCAATCTCCGAAGGGCTTCCTTTGCCAAATCTTCGCCGTAGGGAGGGTCTAAAAAGACGATACCGAAGTGGTAATCCTTTCCCTCCAGACTTCTTAAGGCACTATGGAAATCTCCTCCATACACCAGAGCCTGTTCCTGAAAATGACAACGGGCGATATTTTGCTCTATACAGGCCAAAGCCTTCTTTCCGCTGTCGCAAAAAACCGCTCTTTTCGCCCCTCTAGACAGGGCTTCAATTCCCAGAGCACCGCTTCCCGCAAAAAGGTCCAGAACATCCTGGTCCACTAAGTCAAATTGTAAAATATTAAATAAGGTCTCCTTGATTCGATCCGTAGTAGGGCGGGTATCCTTCCCCTCCGGCACCGAAAGCAAAAGCCTTCTGGCTGAACCTGCAATAACTCTCATACCACTCTCCTTTTCCCTCATATTAAAGCGAAAATGCCGGTCGTTGTAAAGGGATAAAGATTAATTTTTTTCTACAACTTCCGGTTTTTATAGCAAGCTTTCTAATCGAATATTCTTACTTTAAGCACTTTCTGTAAGGAGGCTTTGGAAAATCTCTTTCATCCCCTGATGTTCCGGTCTTTCCAAAAGGGCATCCTCCTCTAAAAGAGTCTTTGCCGCCTCTCTTGCCTTGAAAAATAACTCTTCATCCCTTAGAGGATCAGCAAAACGAAATTGCAGGGGGCCGGACTGTCTTTCTCCAAAGAACAAATCCCCCGGTCCTCGCAGAGCCAGGTCTTCCTTGGCAATGGCAAAGCCGTCATTACTGTCCCGAATAATGGAAAGTCTTTTTTGGGATTTCTCATCTTCCTTATGATCCATAAAGATGCAATAGCTTTGCAGTTCCGACCTTCCCACCCTGCCTCGTAGCTGGTGGAGCTGGGCCAGACCAAAACGCTCCGCATTTTCAATCAGCATCACCGTGGCATTGGCCACATCCACTCCCACCTCCACAACGGTTGTAGACAGAAGAATCCTTGTCTTTCCGGAAGAGAAGTCCTGCATCACCTGCTCCTTCTCTCCTGCCTTCATTTTCCCATGCAAAACCGCGAAGGAATAGTCCTTTCCAAAGTATTGCTTTAGATTTTTTTGGTAGGCCGTAACACTTTCCACGGAAAGATTTTCATTTTCCTCCACCAAGGGGCAGATAATATAGGCCTGCCGCCCCTTGTCCAGTTCTTTTTTGATAAAGGAAAAGGCCTTCTCCCGATCCGCAGGGGAAAGCAGGGCATTCTTAATCGGCAGACGATTGGCCGGTTTTTCCGAAAGTAGGAGGTAGGGCACCGCACCATAGAGGAGCTTTACCAAAGAGCGGGGAATGGGGGTTGCGGAAAGGTAGATACAGTGGGGATTTTCCCCCTTCTTTTCCAAACGGTTTCTTTCCTGAATCCCGAAGCGGTGCTGTTCATCAATCACCAACATTTTCAGATGAGAAAAAGCTAAGCCTTCCTGAATCAAAGCCTGGGTACCGATTACCCCCAGAATACTGCCCTCTTTTAGTCCCTGATAAATTCTTTCCTTCTCCTTCTTACTGCTGCTGCCAATCAGAAGGGCAATGGGAATCTCCCATTGATTCTCTTCCAGCAGTTTTTGCAGTTTTTGAAAATGCTGTTGCGCCAAAATTTCCGTAGGCACCATAATGGCGGTCTGAAAGCCCTTGGATGCCATAAGAAACAAAACATAAAAGGCCAAAATGGTTTTTCCCGATCCCACATCTCCCTGCACAAAGCGAAGAAGTCTCTCTCCTTGGGAAAATACCCTATCCATCTCCTCCAAAGCCTCAGATTGGGCTTTCGTCA
Source organism: uncultured Oribacterium sp. (assembly GCA_963534765.1). Taxonomy (GTDB): domain Bacteria; phylum Bacillota; class Clostridia; order Lachnospirales; family Lachnospiraceae; genus Oribacterium. The sequence goes on along the minus strand of CAUSUG010000075.1, from coordinate 4,807 downwards.
AAGAAAAGGGCAGTCCCTTTTGAAACTCTTCCCTCTTTCCCGGAATTTTTTCCTCATTACCTGAAAGAGAGAGAAAGTCCCTCTCCTCCTTTTCCAGAAACAGGCTGTAGTAAAACAATTCTTCAAAGGCCAGACGCTTTAATCCCTCCTGCCTCTCCTCTTCCCTCTTCGGCAAATGCAGATACTCCATAGCCTGTTTTTTATTACATAGCCCTTCTTTTTCCAAAAAATCCCGGGGAAAACTTTCTAAAATCTTGGGCTCTTCCTTGAAAATCTCTTGAATACACTTTCTTCTTAGGGCATTGCCAAGCCCCTTTCGAAGAGAATAGATAGGCTCTAAGCTCTTTCTTTTCTCCTCATACTCCTCCAAAGAAAAGATCTTAGGCTGTTGCAGGATAAGATGGCCTCGAAAGCTTTTGACCTGCCCAAAAAACACCAACTTTCTTCCCTTTTTTAAAGTTTTTAAAAGATAGCTTGCATGAAAGTACTGAATCAGTAGCTTTCCGCTCTCATCTGCGGCGGAGCACTGCAGCATGGAAAGCTTGGTATTTCGTAAAACTCTGGCATCTTCTAAAAGTACAAGAGAAAAAGCCATCCACTCCTTCTCCCTGGCTTCCGATATAGGACAAAGCTTGGGATATTGCAGATAGGAAATAGGAAAATCCTCTAAAAGATCTTCCTTAGTGTAAATATTCATTTTATGAAAAAGAGCGGCGGTTTTCTCTCCCACCCCCTTAATCCTTTCCACAGCATCCTGAAGCATACATCTCCTTTTAAACTCACAAAAAAACAAGCTTATCAATTCCTCCGGGTAGCTTTTAGCTTTCTGCGTTATAGCTTTGAAACGGTGGGCAATCTGAGCCCGCCAGTACTTGCTGAAAGCGAGCGAAGCGACGCTTGAAGCTTAGTACTGCTGCGTGGCGAGGTTAGCGAAAGCGTGCCCCCGATGCAAAGCTATAACGCAAAAAGCTTGGTTGCCCTGAATTAATAAGCTTGTTTAAATATCGACTACATTTCTGTAAAAACGACTCTTACTCTAGGGAAAGAAGATAATAGTACACTGCCTGTCCGCCGGCATGAACCTCCACCTCCAGATTCGGCATATACTCCAAAATCTCCTTCTCCAAGGCCTTAGCCTCTTCTTCCGTAACGCCCTCTCCATAGTAAAGACTCAGGATTTCTCCCTCTCCCATCTTCTCCAAGCCTTCCTTCATAGCCAAGGAAATGCTTTTTTCAGCGGAAAGTAATCCCTGATCGCCTAAGAAAAGGATGTCTCCTTTGTGGATTTCTCTTCCGTCAATGCTGGTATCTCGAACCGCATAGGTAATTTCTCCGGAAGAAACCATGGATAGGCTGTCTTCCATACCCTCCTGATTCTCCTCCACCGTTCCCTCCGGCTGGAAGGAAATCATTGCGGAAATTCCCTGGGGAATGGTCTTACTGGGCACTACGGATACGGAACGATCCTCCAGGATATCCTTTACCTGCTGGGCAGCCAGTAAAATGTTCTTGTTATTGGGTAAAATAAAGACATGCTTGGCATGAATCTTCTCTACCGCAGCACACAAATCTTCGGTGGAGGGGTTCATGCTCTGTCCTCCGGAAACCACCTGGTCTACCCCAAGGTCTAAGAAAATATCTCTAAGTCCATCTCCGGAGCATACGGCCACAAATCCGAAGTCCTTTTCCTCCACCGGCTCAGACTCTCCAGGAGCTTCTGCACTCTTAGGCTGTTCTTCCAGCTTTTCCATAGCCGCAATGCGGGAAGCATCCTCAATCAATACCTCATGGTGCTCAAGGCGCATATTATCTACCTTCATTTTGGAAAGGTATCCAAGACTAAGTCCCTTCTCGAATGCATCACCCGGATGATTGGTATGTACATGAACCTTGATCAAATCCTCGTCGGAAAAGCAAACAATGGAATCTCCAATACCGGAAAGATAATCTCTAAGCTTTTCTACCTCTTCGTCAGAGAAAGGATGATCACCATTTACCATAAATTCCGTACAATAACCGAAACGAATGTCCGCTGTAGAAATCTCTCCACGGCTCTTTCTCTCTCCGGTTAATGCGGAAACGCCGGAATCTTCCTTGAATTCCAAATCCAGTTCAATCTTCTCTCCCTTTAAGGAACGCAAAGCCCCTTCCATCACGCACATCAAACCGGCTCCACCGGAATCCACCACCCCTGCCTCTTTTAATACGGGAAGCATTTCCGGAGTTTTCTTTAATACCTCATCGCCGTAGGCTACTACCTTCTCCAAAAGAGGCAAAATCTCCTCTTCCGTTAGAGACAGCTCCATAATCTTATCCGCCATCCCCTTGGCTACAGTTAAGATAGTTCCTTCCTTAGGCTTCATTACCGCCTTATAGGCTGTTTCCACAGCCCTTTGGAAGGCCTTTGCCAGAACAATGCTGTCAGCTTCCTTTACTTCCAATAATTCCTTCGTAAATCCACGAATCAACTGAGACAGGATAACACCGGAGTTTCCTCTGGCTCCACGAAGAGACCCGCCGGACATCGCCTTGCAAATCTCCTTTAAGCTTCCTCCCTCAATCTTTGCCACTTCCTTTGCTGCGGAAAGGATAGTCATGGTCATATTGGTTCCCGTATCTCCGTCCGGAACCGGGAAGACATTTAACTCATTAATCAAATCCTTTTTTGCATTCAGCTGATTTGCCCCGGCTAAGAAAGCCTTCTGCAAATCCCTTGCACTTAGTACTTTACCCACAGGTAAATTCCTCCTATTTCTTTGAAACTTAATCGATTACCCGAACCCCTTCTACATACACATTGATTCGTTTAACTTTCATTCCTGTAAACTGTGAAATTCTGTATCTTACACTTTCCATCAGGTTCTCAGCCACAGCCTGAATGCTTACACCATAAGCTACAATCACATGAAAGTCCAAACTGATTTCATTGCCCTGGATTTCCACGGAAATACCCTTGTGATAGCTTTCCTGCTTCAAAAGCTTTGCCAGTCCCTTTCCGGAAATGGGAACCGCAGCCATTCCAACAATACCAAAGCAAGAAACTGCTGCATTTCCTGCGTAGCTTGCAACGACTTCTTCGGAGATTTGTACCTCACCGTAATGAGAGGAGATTTTTCCTTTCATTGTCTTTCCTCCAATCCCTATCTTCTGTCCATTCTTAGTCATTATGTTTTTCCCGTAAGCAAATGCTCCTATGCCCTAAGGGCAGAACCTGCTATGATGAGAATTTTGTATAGTATACTCCATTTTCCTTATTCTGAAAAGGAAATCTATTGTTGTTCAGGATGAATGAACTGTCTCTTTTCTTTTTGATCTACTTAAAGAATCTTCCCTCTTCGCCTTTTAAAAATTTCTTTGCTTCTCTAAAAGATAGGATGAAAGTGCAAAGAAGCCGACAGATAATACTAGGATCATTCCATAAAAAATTGGATCTTTGTACTCCCAGGATATGTTAGCGGCCAGCTCCGGCAAGGCACTGAACAAATATAAAAAGAGGCAAAAGAAAGCAATTATGCTGACTACTAAGGCTAATGCCTTTCCTTTAAATATGCTGGCCTGTACTGTCACACAAAGAATCGCCATGGTGGAAAGGAAAATCCAGAAAGCCGCCGCAGTGGCAAGAAAACGAATCATATATAAACTAAGTGTCCCAAAGCCTTTTCCGCTCATTACAAGATTCCAAAACATTTCCAAAAGATCTTTATATGCCTCTGTATCAATAGCAAAGTAGCTAATATTAAAAAAGAAAATCAGGACAATCACCAGGCCTGCCAAAAAGGTACTTACTAAGCTTTCAACAATCTTTGCCAATAAGAAATAGGCACTGTGTTTCGGCAGCATAAAGAGCATATAGCCCTGGGTTGTATTTAAATCCTTGCTTAGACTGGCCATACTGGATAATCCCAGAATAAAAATCACCAGAAAACTGAAGAAAACCAGTAAACCTGCACCAAGACCGGCTACCACATAATTATCCGTTGCTGTTCCCAGCATCACAAAGGCCTGGGAAATAAAAAGGGCAAAGCCGCAGAGAATCTTCATAAAGGCGGTTTTTTTCATTTCATATTGTAGTAATGTCAGCATTTAGCCCTCCTTCTTTTTTCCCAAAAGACTTCTGTAACGTTCTGTAAGATTCTGTCCCTTATTTTCCTGCATCCTCTCAAGCTGTTCCACGGAAAGTACCTTTCCCTGATGAAAGAAAATAGCAAACTGAACATAATCCTCCACCTCTTCCACCAAGTGGCTGGAAAGAAGGATGGTACTGTTCTCTTGTTTCTTTTCCAATATCATTTTTTCAATTTCTTCTCTGGCCAGAAGGTCTACTCCGTTAAAGGGCTCATCCAAAAGCACCAGCTTTGCATTTCGGGCAAGGGTTGCCGCAATTCTTGCCTTCTTGTCCATACCGGTGGATAAGGCCTTGAAGGGAAGCTTTAGAGAAATATCCATCTCTTCCAGCATTCTCTTGTACTCTTCCTCCTGAAATTCCGGAAAGAAGCTTTTATGATACTTTCCATAGTCTCCCACTGTCATAAAGGGATAGGCCTGACTTTCTGTAGGTAGATAGGCAATATCTTTTCTACTTTGAATGCTTAAGGGCTTTCCCTCAAATAATACTTCTCCACTGCTCTGCTTGGTTAAGTCTCCGAGAATCTTCATGAAAGTGGTTTTTCCGGAACCGTTTGGCCCCAAAAGAGCATAGATATTTCCCGGGTAAATATGTAAGGTGGCATCCCTAAGAGCAACCTTGGATCCGTATTTTTTTGTTAAATTTTTGCATTGAACCATAGCTTTCTCCTTTAAAGTATTT
>CAUSUG010000074.1:0-8779 GCA_963534765.1 uncultured Oribacterium sp. | reverse complement strand
AAAAAAATATCAAAATCTCTCAGCTAACCATCAGCACTTATTTGGATTATTTTATTGATGCCTTTTTGATGGAAAAAGCCAGAAGATTTGATGTGAAAGGAAAAAAATACATCTCCTCACCCTACAAATATTATTTTTCCGACACCGGTCTCAGAAACGCCAGACTGAATTTTAGACAAAACGAAATGACGCATATTATGGAAAATGTCATTTACAACGAACTCCGTATGCGCGGCCTAAATGTGGATGTGGGCGTTGTGGAGCAAAATTATAAAAATGAAGAGGGCAAAAGAGCACGGAAAAATCTGGAAATTGATTTCATAGTGAATCGAGGAAGTAATAAATATTATATTCAGTCAGCCTTACATGTAGACAGCCCGGAGAAAAGAGCACAGGAAACCGCTTCCTTAAAGCAGTCCGGAGACTTCTTTAGGAAAATAGTTATTGTAAAAGACTACATCCTCCCAAAGCATGATGAAGACGGTATTCTTTACCTTGGCGTAGAACAGTTTTTGCTGGATGAGGGCGCAATAGATTTGTAGAAAGCATACGAACTGAAGGACTGTAACAATCAATGAATTGAAGTGAGAGATGCAGTATAGGTGTGAAAGAGAGTAATCCGGTTCCACCAAAACTTACCAAAAGCCTACGAACTGAAGGACTGCAACAATCAATGAATTGAAGCGACAGATGCAGTATGGGCATGAAAGAGGGCAATCTGAGCCCGTCAGTACTTACTGAAAGCGAGCTAAAGCGAAGCTTGAAGTTAGTACTGCTAAGGGAGTACTTTTCTTCGGAAAAGTACTCCCTGTACGTAGACCAACTTCCTTTGGAAGTTGCTTTGCAAAGCAAAGTGAGCAGTGGTTAACATAAACCACTGCTCAGTCAAGGCGAAGTTAGCGGGAGCGTGCCCGATTTCATGTCCATACTGCATTGGAGCGAACGCCTTCGATGGATACAGTCCCTCACTACGAAGGCGAGATTAGCGAGAGCCCACCCGATTTCCATTCCCATACTGTATCCGAGCGTCCCTCATCTATGAACACAGTCCTCCCTATTCGGCAAAGAAATACCTCTCCAGCATCAAACACAAACAATGATAAATCGGCAGATGCAGCTCCTGAATCTGATATGTCTCATTAGAGGGCACAATCAAAGAAAGATCCGCAATCGCTCTGCCCTTTCCTCCGTCCTTTCCGGTCAGTAAAATGCTGGGGATGCCCATAGCCTTGGCAAGCTTTAGCGCGTAAGAAACATTTTTGGCATTTCCGGAGGTACTGATACAAAATAGCAGATCCTCCGGCTTGCCATAGCCAAGGAGACACTGGGCATAAAACAGAGTTTCGTCCTGGTCATTGCTAAAGGCAGTGTGCAAGGCGGTTTGGCTACTGAAGGAAATGGCAGGCAGTCCCTGCTCCAAATGCTTTTCGAAGTAAGAGGCTTCCTCTTCTCCGAAGAGCTTTTTTACATTGGACAGAAGTTCAGGAGCCAAAGGCCGCTTACTGCAAAAGGCCTTCATCAGCTCTCCCACGATATGATCCGTATCTGCGGAGCTGCCCCCGTTACCGCACAAGAGAAGCTTGCCTCCCTCGCTGTAGCTGTCCCGCATCATGCTAAAAGCCTGCCAGATATTCTCTTCGATTCCGGAAAGTGCCGGGTAACGCTGAATCAGGAGAGTCAACTCCTCCCGCGCCTTTTCTTCTTGTTTGTTCTTTATTTCTATAGACATTGCCTACTCCTCCTTTTTGCTTTGAAATTTCTCAAATTTCCATCCCATTGTAGCGTATTTTTCTTTTTCAGTCTTTGCTTCTTTCTGATTTTTTGCCAATTTTTTTGGAAAAATAAGAAAAATGGGAAAAGAAGTTCTTGCAATAATGTATACAAAGTAATAGAATCGCTTGTAAGGATAACCTGACAAAAAAGAATAAAGTTTCTCAATTATCGAAAAATCAAAGGAAAGGAAAAACAACAATGAACAAGAAAGTCTCCTACGGAAAGCTCATATTCCAACGACTCCTAGGCTTGGTTCTGGTGACCGCCCTCTCCGCAGGTTGTGGAGCAGCCATGGAAAGCCAATCCGGAAGTCCATCCAAAAACCAATCCACCAATAAAGCGGAAGATCATTCTACAGACGCAAACTCCCCTGAAGCAAAGTCTCCTGATGCAAACTCGACAGACGAAAAATCCAAAGACACAAGCTCCACCGGCGCAAAGGATAAACTTAAGCTCTGCGTCACCACCAGCTTCTTGGAGGATATGGCGGAGGTGCTGGGAGGAGACAGCGTAGAAATCAGCTGCATTATCCCAAGAGGAGAGGATCCCCACACCTATGAGGCGAAGCCCGAGGACTTAAAGAAGATGCAGAGTGCCCAGGTGCTTTTCTATCACGGATTACATTTTGAGGGGAAAATGCAGGATGCCCTGAAGGCACAGGGCGGCGTGATGGTTTCCAAGGACTTCCCGGAGGATAAGGTCATTCAGGCCTTCCAGGGAGAAGATGTGCCGGATCCCCATTTTTGGTTTGACCAAGATCTGTATGCACAGGCAGTCTCTACCATGGCGGCAACTTTGGAAGAAAAACTGCCTGAAGAAAAGAAAGCTATCGAAGAACGGAAAGTAGCCTATCAAAAGGAACTGGAAGAGCTGAAAGCATACACCAAAAAAAGACTGGCGGAGATTCCTGAGAAGAGTAGAGTCTTGCTTACCCCCCACGATGCCTTCCAGTATTTTTCCAGAGCCTACGGTATAGAAGTGAAAGCGCCCCAGGGAGTAAGCACGGACGGCGAAGTGTCCGCTTATGACATGGCGGAAACCGCGCAATTTATCGTAGACCATAAGATTAAAGCCATTTTCACGGAATCCACTACCGACCCCCAGCGCATGAAGAAGCTCCAGGAATCCTGCAAGGAAAAGGGCTTTTCCGTAGAGGTGGTGGAAGGAGACAAGGAAGGAGAGGGCGGACTCTTTAGCGACTCCCTGGGACTCCGAGGAGAGGCGGGAGACACGTACCTCACTATGGTACGCTACAACGTAGACCTGATTGTAGACCACCTGAAATAGAAGGAGAAGAGGATGGATGCAGAGAACTTTTCCTTGGCGCAATTCTCCCACGTACAAGCCGGTAGTGAAGCCATGCTTACGAACACGTCTGTGATGCCCTCCGCCATTTCCTGTCAGGGGCTTTCCGTCTCCTACGGGGAAAAGGAAGTGCTGTCCCGACTTTCCGTAGAGATTCCGGAAGGAAGCATGACCGCCATTATCGGGCCCAATGGCGCCGGAAAAAGCACTTGGATGAAGGCGGTGCTGGGGCTTCTTCCGAAAAATGCCGGAACCGTCCGCATTTTCGGAGAAGAAGGGAAAAAAGCGAAAAATTACCTTTCCTATATTCCGCAAAGCACCAAGGTAAATTGGGACTTTCCCATCACTGTGGAAGAGGTGGTAGAGATGGCGTCCTACAAAAAACGAGGCTGGTTTCTTCCTATTAGAAACGAGGATCGGGAGAAAAGAGACAAGGCACTGGAGGAAATGGGCTTAACAGAGCTACGAAAACGGCAGATTAGCCAACTTTCCGGAGGGCAGAAGCAGAAGGTTTTTCTGGCCAGAGCTCTGGCGGAGGAAGCCAAACTCTTCCTATTAGATGAGCCCTTCGCCGCCATTGACCAAAAAAGTGAACGAAGCATCACGGAAAAGCTGAAGGAATTCAAGAAAATGGGAAAGACTATCCTCTGCATCCATCACGACCTGAGCCGTTTGCAGGAGAACTTTGATTATGTCCTGTGGATTAAGGCGGGAAGCTACGGTTTCGGAAGGTCGGCCGAGGTTCTGACTCCTGAAAATGTGGAAGCCATCTTTTCATACTAAACCATGCTTGCATAAGAAAAATTGCCATTTCCTCATAAGAGGCCTGCTCTATAAATGGGATTTCCCGATACAGCAGGCTTCTCCATAGAAAGCGAAAGCCTATGTTCTTTTTATCCTATGATTTCTTTGTGATTGCCCTCCCCCTGGGGGTGCTGGCCCTCAGCGCTGCCCTCATCGGAGGAATTCTTCTCTATAAAAAGCAAAGCCTGCTGGGAGATGCCCTAGGACACGGCACCTATCCCGGAGTGATTCTGGCCTATATGCTCTTTGCCACCAAGTCCCCTAAGATTCTTGCCCTGGGCGCTGCGTTTACAGCCTTTTGTACTCTCCGCATTATCCAAAGCCTCACGAAGGGAGAGCAGGGGATGCGGGGAGAAAGCGCCCTGGCGCTAAGCCTAAGTGGAATGTTCGGCCTGGGAATGGTTTTGAAAACTGTAATCACGGGAAATCCCCACTTTGCCAAAGCCTCCCAATCCGGCCTGAAAAGCTTTCTCTTCGGCTCCGCAGCCTTCCTGCAAAAGGAAGACTTTGTTCTGATTCTCTTCTGGAGCTTGTTTAGTCTAAGTCTTTTCTTCTTATTTAGAAGGGCATTTTGCCTGTATTGCTTTGATCCGGAATATGGAGAATTTCTGGGGGTGGAGGAGAGGAAAATGCATATCCTGCTCCGGTTTCTTCTGATTCCCCTCCTTGCCCTGGGCATTAAGATGCTGGGGGTGCTTCTAATGGCATCCTTTTTGGTTCTGCCAATGCTTTTTGCCAGAGAGCTGTCCGGAAGGCGAAACGTCATTTTCCTGCTGGCGGGACTGCTATCCCTATTCTATTCCCTATTGGGAACAGGCCTAAGCCTAAGCCAAAAAGGCTTTTCCACCGGAGCCGGCATCATCGTACTGATGGGAGGAAGCCTTATGCTACTGCTTATCCTGAAAGAGCTCCGTGCCGGAATCCAAAGCTTAGGTCACAAAACATCGTCATGAAACTACTGAAAAGTTTCTTCATGAAACTACTGAAAAGTTTCTTCCCATAAGAAAGGAGTGCCATGCCGGAAATCTGTCTGGTCTTTCTTCTCTGCGCTATAGCCACAGGCATGCTCAGTCCCTATGTCTATTATAGAAATTGCAGTATGTCCATAGATGCCCTGTCCCACACCTCTCTATTGGGGATCGTCCTAAGCTTTAGCCTCATCAAAGACCTGTCCTCCCCCCTGCTGATTTTGGGCACAGGGGTTTTCGCCCTCTTCACCTTCTATTGCATAGAATTGCTACAGGAAAAGCTTCGTTGGAAAAGAGAGGAGAGTCTGGGCTTTCTCTTCCCCTTCTTCTTTGCTCTGGGCATACTCCTTTTAAGCCTATATTACCGAAACGTCCATTTGGACACGGATATGGTGCTGATGGGAAATCCCTTCCTGATACCCTTCCGAAGAACGCTGGGGATGCCTGTCGCTTTTTGGAAAATGCTGTTCTGCCTGGTCTTAAACACCGCCTTTCTGCTGATTAGCTACCGTCCCATGAAGAAGCTGCTTTTTGAAGGAGAGGAGGCGGGGCAAATGTCAAAAAGTCAAAGACGTCTTCATTATGCCCTGCTTTTTTGCATCGTCATCACAAGCATATCCTCCTTTGATACGGTGGGAGGAATCCTGACCATTTCCCTCTTTGTAGCTCCCATTGCCGTGGCAAGACTATACAGCAGGAATCTGTGGGACTGTATTCTTTATAGCATAGCCTTTGCTCTGCTACACGCTATAGTGGCGTTAATACTATCCTTCCGCTTCAACATCTCTCTATCCGGATGCTGCGCCTTTGTCGGTATGCTGGACGGGTTAGTACAAAATGAATGGAAGAAGGCACATCGAAAAGGGGCTACCATTCCTGTAAAAGCCGGGTGATTTTATAGAGAAGAAGGCAGCCATAGTCTATTTTCACAAAGTAAAAACTTGAAATTTAAGAATATTGCTTAAATAAGTGGCGTGAAAATATTAAAATGGGGAATAATGACGGAAACGCTTGCGTTTTATTTAGAAAGGGTTTATATTCCCTGTAATGGAGAAGAAAAAAATTGAATAATTGCGACTATGCAACACAGAAAAAGAAAGGAAGAGGTCTGTAGTAAGAGTCTATACAGGAGGCCAGATGACACAGAACCGGGAGGACTACATCAAGGCGATTTTTAAGATTGCTGAACGCGAAGGAGAGGCCAGTAATCAGAGAATTGCGGATAGTCTGGGAGTTTCCAGGGCATCAGCATCAGAAATGGTGAAGAAACTGATTCAAGAAGGTTTTGTAGTAGCAGAGGGGAGACAGCTATCCTTGAGCGCAGAGGGAGAGCGGATCGCCAAACGCATTTTAAGCAGACACCGTTTGTGGGAAAGCTTTTTGATGACCAAGCTTCAATATGAAGAAGCGGAAGTCCACGAACAGGCGGAGCAGCTGGAGCACATCAGCGATGAGAAGCTGATAGAACGTTTGAACGCATATTTACATTTTCCAAAGACCTGTCCCCACGGGGCAATCATCTATGAAAATGAAGACAAGGCGTAAGAACTCTTTTTCGTGCGCGTAAATATAGGGAGAAAGGACTTCTTCCGAATATTTTGCGCGAAAATAAAGCTGAGAAGAAAAAGAAACAAGAAAAAACTAAAAAAATATTAAGAAATATTGCACAGAAAATCGAAGGACCGAGAAGATATTTAAAGCATTTTGAATAGGCGAAAAATGGGATAAAACGGGAAAAACCCTTTTCATGACATTTAAAGGGCCTTTCGCGCAAAGTCTATTGAAATAAAAACTGCTTTTGCTAGAATACGGGATACAGAGAAGGAACGCCCGCAACATCGAGCCTGTACTGTACTGAGTAAGAATAAGGAAAGAAGATTCTAAGAAAGTGGAAAAGCAATCTTAAAGGAAACTTCCGGAAAGTCTAAGAATGTCTGAGAACTTTTCGAAAGCCTAAAAGAAAGCTTTCGGATTCTTTCAAAGAATTGTAAACCCAACAGTACGAAAAAGGTGGTCGATGGCATGAAGAATTATCGTAGAAATAATTATATAGGGAAGATGAAGAAGGGATTCAAGCAGAAGTTATCCTTGCTGATGATTGCTTGTCTTTTGTTCACCGGCTATCGTGGACTTACCATTTCCGGACGAGCAGATTCCTCTCATACCGAACAGAATAACGAAATCGAAGTAAGCGGAAGCCAAGTTAAGGTACAGCTCCTTGGAGCGGATCTTCGGAGAGCGGCTACAGAAGCTATCCTGAAGGGCGAGAAAGTGGGAAAGAGCAATCTCCGTTCCTACAGCAAGGATCAGGAACTGGCGACAGAGTTCGAAGAGTACTTTGACGGAGAGAAAGAGATTTACAACATTCCTCTGAACAGTATCGCCGAGAACCTGGAAGAAAGCCTGAACGCTGAAGAAGCCAGCTTACAGATTTATGTAGAAAGAGATGCGAAGGACTTAGACAGATTAGTTCGTAAGGAAAGTAAAGAAAGCTTACTGCTCTACAGTAAAGAGAGTGCAGTAGCAGGACTTCTTCCCAAGAAAGAAGAAGCAACAACAGTTTCCTTAACAGAAGAGAAAGCATCTGACAGTAACCTTGAAAGAAACACAGAGTTAACCGGAAGCGAGCTCATCACCTTCGTGTATGAGAACAAGTCTACAGAAAGAATGACCTTCCAGCTCTCTGTTGATGGTAATAAATATCCGAAAGTAACCGTGGCTTCCAAGACAAGCCTGTTCAAGCAGTTCTTGAGCGATGCCAAGAAGGCACAGGCAGAAGCTAAGAATGCCAAGGCTACAGAAGCTAAGGCTGAAAGCACAGAAGCACAGACTGTAGAAGCTTCCAAAGTAGAAGAGAGTTCTACCGAAGCTAAGCAGGAAGTTGCAGAAAGCAAAGCAACTGAAGCAACTAAAGCTACAGAGGAAAGCAAGGCTTCCGAGGAAGCACGTAAGGATGATTCGGAAGTAGCAATCGTAAGTACCGCTGCAGAAGCAGTAGCGGAATCCACTGAAGCCAAGGCTGAAGTGAAGACAGAAGCTTCAGAAGAAGCAACAGAAGCTAAGGTAGAAGCTACTGAAGCGGAAGTTAAAGAAACCGTAGCTAAAGCCGAAAAAGCTCGGGCTGAAAAGGCAACAGAAGCACAGAAAGAAGTTGTAGAAGACGGCAGTCTTCTGAAAGATATTACAGAGCACAGCGAAGAAATCCTTCCTGAATTACAATCTGTTCGTTTTACCCAGTACAGCTTGAACGAACTTGGTAGAAAGAGCCAGAACGTAGAGATTGAAGGATTCGGTAACGTACAGGTATTCTACGACGAAGCGGCATTTGACGGCGATGTAGTATTAGAAGCAAAGCGTCTCTTCAAGCCGGACGAAGAAGTAGAAGGAGAAAAGCTTTCCGAAGAGCAGGTTAAGGTTCTAAAAGAGCATTCTATCTACGACGATGCAGCTAGCTTGGATATCCGCTTTGTGGATAAGAAAGACAGCACTGTAGAAGTAGAGCCAAAGTCTCCGGTATCTGTAAGAATTAGTATTGATAAGAAAGCTTTGCCGGTAGAGGTTTCCTCTGATGCAATTTCTATCCATCACTTGGTGGAGAATAATGAAACAAAAGAGATTGAAAGAGTAGACACCGTTGTTCAATCAAATAATTATAAAAACATTGTCGTAAAAGATGATGTTGCTGGAAATGAAGAATCTGAAAAGAAATTGGAAGATTCAATTAGCACCTTGAAAACAGGAAATAACGATAAAGAAGAAGAAATGATTACTAAAGAATTTACAGTAGAGTCATTTTCTCTTTATCAAATTACTTTTGAAGATTTAGGAGAATGTTTGCCAATAAGGTTTCATTATGTTGATAAGAATTTCAATGAAATCGGCCCAACAGTACGCGTGGATTTAACATACTGGTCTGGTATAACGTATAT